>JAGACY010000161.1 GCA_017613855.1 Pseudomonadota bacterium | reverse complement strand
TATGTGAACAAAAGACAAAAAAAGAGTGTAGTGGTGTGCGTACTCAACCTCCTCCCCCCATCTCGCATGAATCTGACTTGCGGGATTGCATAGTATTAGCAATCATTAATCCAAGTATAAATGCGGTAGCTCTGGCTTGAAGAGTTTTAATGATTGCGCTTGTTTGAAAACTCTGATAATGAAGCGCGGGCGTGTGGCTATTTTGTCATACACACAGACTGTAAATCATTGACCGTTTTTCGGTATTTTTTTCGTATTGAGGAGAACCTAAACTATGGACAGAATCCCTTGGGAGTATTTCATTCTGCGCAGACACATCGACAACATGGGACTGATCAATTACTACATTGGCGATTCAAAACAGGAAGCCTGTTCAGCGAACTCAGATGAATCGAAAGTGCTCGGCATTTTTGGTCAGCATGGCTATGAGCTTTGCTGTGTACAGTATCTTCGCACGGGCGACACCAAATACTATTTTAAACGTCCAGCCAAAGCCTAATTATTCAGTCACGATTTAAGCGTGATGACTTCCTTGTTTAGTTCTTTATCATTGGAGCTGCTGACAGATGGCACGTGTAACCGTTGAAGACTGTCTAGAAAAAATTCCCAATCGTTTTGCCATGGCTCTTTTGGCAAGCAAGCGTGCTCGTGCACTTCTTCAAGGTGCAGAGCCCACACTTGAAACAGACAATAAGCCCTGTGTAACGGCACTTCGTGAAATTGCAGAGGGAACAGTTCACTGGGATCTCCCGGTGGAAGATATTCTTTCGGGAAATATTCCCGAAACCAAAAAGAAACATCATCGTTCGAGAAAATCATAGGTAAACGTCTGCTTTTCCTTTTGATATGCGCCGCTTTTTGAAAGCGGCGTTTTTGTAGGAGGGATAATGGGTTCAGGTTCATTGAAATGGCGAACACAGTTATGCACATGTGCATTCGTGTCCTGCACTGCCCTCATCGGTTCGTTCATGCCCAAAACAGCCCATGCCCAATCGGAGGATACGCGTGTTTTCTGGCAGATCCAATACGACAATCAGCTGAGTGAAGCCAAACGCACCGAAGTCCAATCGGCCGTCCTGCAAACATTATCGCGGGCAAAAGAGCGTCATTTTGCAAGCGACAAAATTATCGAACAAAAAATCAAAAAAGAAGGCGTCAATTTTCCGGAGTGCTTCGAGGAAGGCATGCCCTGCAACATGGGGGGGGCCTTTTTGCTGGATGTCCACAACGTCGATGCTTATGCCAAGGCACTGTTTTCGAATGACGGCCAAATGTGGACCATCGATCTCACGCTGTACCGCAGTTTATCTACAACCCCTTTACATATCAAACAGAACGGTGCTTCGCTCACAGATTTGATGCAAAAGGTGACCGGCTCAATATTTGAGATGGAATCCGGACTGGAGATGACGAGCAATGTGGCAAATGTCGAGGTCTATATCAACCAAAAGCTCATCGGCACGACTCCACTTTCTATCAAAGCTCCGATAGGTGACCAGGTCGTCACTTTTAAAAAAGCCGGCTATGTCACCCAGACCTGGGAATTTACTGCTGAAAAAGGCAAACTCTATACAAAGAATGTCGAGCTTGTCCCCGAAGTGACCCAGCTCACCGTTTTGACGACCGCCCCGGATGCACATATTTATATTGATAACGAGGAATGGGGTGTTTCAAATGAAACCAACGACATTCTTCCCGGCGATCATTTTATCGAAGTCCGCTCTGACACCCACCATGATTTTTCCCAGGATTACAAAGTTTATCCCGGAACGCCACAGACCATTCAGGTAGCTCAGCTTCCGAACAGTGCATCCCACTGGGACATTCGTCATGCGGGTATTTTGAAATACCGGTTCTCGACGACTCTGGGCTATCATCTTGGTGTCCATAAGCTCAACATGCCCAAAGCCAAAAAGGATGGTGTGGCCCCGAGTTTTTCGGAATCCGCAGTATATCATGGGATTTCATGGGCGTTTAATTATGAAGCGCCCTATTGGGGAATTTCCATTCTTCGTCTGGATGTTGGCGGTGCCCATCCTGACAAAATATTTTACCTCGATACGCAACAAGCCATTCCCGACAATTCGGTATTCGTCGGCCTCTATCCGGCACAACTCAAAGCGCACTATACTTTCTGGGTCATGCAGGCAGAAGCGGCCTTTGGTGTTGGCTTTAGTTACTTTAAATTGAACGCCAAGAATGAGGCGCTCGGTAAATTTACACTTTCCCAGAAAGCATTTTCACTCGATTTTTCGCTGGGGCTCAAATACTTCATGAGTGAAGAATCGTTTATCATGCTTGCCTATGACCTGCAATATGACGCCATATCACATTCCAAACCACGCAATGGATTTACAGCGGCATTAGGTCTACAGATTCCGCTTTTGATGCGTTCCGCAGAAGCTCCCAATCCAGAAGATGAATCTCTGGAACTGCAGGAAAACGAACCTCAGGCAGAAGAAACCTCCAATGCGCCGGCCACACCTCAGAATCAGGAGCAAGAGCCATGATCCGTTTACTCAAAAAAGTATTGCATGTCGTGGTTTTCTCTGCAGCGATTTGTGCTTTACCTCTCTCCTTTGCTTACGCACAATCGAGCGCCCAGGATTATTTTGAGCAAGGCAACAGTCTATACAATCAAAAGAAGTATTCAGAAGCCGTTGCCTCTTATCACCGCGCAATCCAGATGCAGCCACATACCCAGGCAAAAGCCTATTTAAACTGTGCACGTGCCTATACTCAGCTTGGTCAATATCCTGCGGCAGTACAATATTATAGTTTTTATGAGAAAGTAGCCGCTGATGCAGCATCCGACCGCAAATTCAATGCAGAATACAAAGCGGCTCAGAAAAAGAATAAAAGCGGTAATTATGTTCGAGACAATGCCCAAACCACCGTATTAAAGCAGCTCGAACAAACTATAAAAGCAGGTGGTCCCTATTTGACCCAGCAGGGCAACGGTGCTTTTGCCTACTACGATGTGCTCCTTCGGGCAGGCTATGCCGAGCCGGATCTCTATGAATTACAACAAAAACTCGTTTCGGGTATGAGTGAAGAGATCGAATCGGATATTACGCCTCCCCCCAGTCAGCCCCTGCCCAACCTCGATCGAACGGGCTGGGAATATATCCGCAATAAAATAGCGCGTCTGCGCCAGTTTTCGGACATCTCTCCCAACGCATCCCGGTTATCTGCCATCGAATCGATGGCTTATGCATGGGAAGCCTATTACAAAGGCGATTATGAGACAGCCCAAAAACAATTTGATGCAGCTTGCAGTTCAAATCCTGCCATACCTGCAGCCTATTGGGGAAGGGTCATGCTCACATTCCAGCAGGGCAATTCGGATATGCTTATCAACATGATATCCGAAACAGAAGGTGTCTATCAATCCGCCAATATTGAAGGCACAGCCCCGTTTTTTGCGCTTCTCAAAGCGAAGGCGTACCAGAATATGGGTGATACAGCCAGCAGTCTGAAATGGCTTAAAGTCATGAATGAGGCATTTTGATGCGCACCGAGGAGATTTTCAACAAGCCTGGTCTTGAACCACCGCTCGAGACCATTGCGCACCTCCCTCCCCCACCGCGCGAGCTTGTTCCTCTTGGGATTCAACACTCTCTCGGATGGCGCATTTTAGTCATCATATTATCTTTTTTAGCATGTGCTGTTTTTGGCTATTATAGTTTCAATCAATATGTTGAAACTGCCAATTTTTTACGTTTATTCAGCATTTTTGTTATCTCTCCCATTTGTATATTTTTTATCCCCTGGTATCTCATTTCAACTTATCAAAGCCGGGTTCATTCTTTTAATTATTATAAAAAAATCTATCGCAACGGCTTATCCAGCGTAGGTTCGGTTACCATATTGACTCAAATCACAGGTACCGATCACGATAATCATCTCATCGAAAAGAGCTGGACATCACCATTTTCCAAAGTCCGTGTAGATTATACATTTCCCATAGACAATACCATTCGAACCGGAACAATGCTGCTCCAGTCCCAAACGGTCGAATATTTATCCATCAATACGGAAATATGTATTCTCTATTTGAAAGAGGATCCTGCACAAAATATGATATTCCCCATACCCGGGAATGAATTTTTTAATTTGGGCAAGAAATAGATTTTTTGCCCTTGGGAGAGCACGCCTTGGGGCGACCACATTGGGTCGCACCTACTCGCTGGTTTTTTGCCCGTGTGTATGGCACGCCCTGGGGCG
>JAGACY010000160.1 GCA_017613855.1 Pseudomonadota bacterium | reverse complement strand
GTCACGCCCCGGAGGGGCGTATCATTCGTAGCTAATAGCCGTGGGTGAGCCCGAAGGGCGTAACCCACGGATGAAATACGGGATATTTGGGGGATCATGGCAATGAGCAATTAGCAATTAGCAATTAGCAATGAATGTACTCTCAAAGTTATCTATTCTTTCTACAAGATGAAAGCTACAAGTGATATATTCGAATAACACGCATTCTAAAATGAATGGCTAAATACCCGGCAAAAACAACGACGATACTATGCATCTTTGCATTTTTTTATAAGTTCATCATGTACAGACGACACGATGTCGGCTGCCGACCGTCGAACCACGGATGGTGAGACGGGCGGGTACCTACGGGCATGAGATGGGCATAAAAAAAGCGTGCGGGGGTTGTAGGCGCCGAAATGAGCACCGTTCGGTGAACGGTGCGAAGTGAGGTGACAGTGAGCAAATCAAATACGCAAGTTGGAGCGCCGATAGGCGCGGGAAACGCAGCGAATTTGATATTGCGAGCTGCAGTTCACAATCGAACGCCCCCTGCCGCCCGCCGCGTAGTCGAAAGAGTAATAAGGGCATGGGAAAAACTTAACGAGAAGACCAAACTGCAGACACCATGCAAGAATAATTAGAATTCGTCGGCCCTGAGTAGCCTCTAAAAAAAAAAAAAGACAGCCAAATGGCTGTCTTTTTTTATTCAATCCCACAAAAAGGGAAACAAGAGAAAACTACGAACGACCGCGTCCGCCCATGGTCAGAGCCATGACGGCTTTTGCTGTATGCAGACGGTTTTCGGCTTCATCATAAACGATGGAGTGCGGGCCATCGATGACGGAATCGTCAACTTCGTTGTGGCGGTCGGCAGGAAGTGCATGCATATAGGCAACATCTTTATCGCAGAGAGCGATTTTTTCTTCGGTGCATTTCCAGGAACGATGGGCCATGAGTTTTTCGTCGACGACTTTGACAGCACCAGAGGCCTGCAGACCGGTCTGATCATTGACCCAGTTGCCCCAGTTTTTCGGGAACACGATGTGTGCGCCGCGATAGGCTTCTTCTTCGTTATCGGTCACAGTCACAGTGCCGCCGTATTTTTCTGCATTGGCTTTGGCTTCGGCAATAACCCAATCGGGAAGTTCCCAGCCCTTGGGATGAGCAAGCCAAACGTCCATGCCATAACGCGGGAACAACAGAACCTGCGAAAGAGGCACAGAGATGGGTTTCTTGTGGCTTTCTGCATAGGCCCAGATGATGGAGACTTTGAGGCGCTGAAGATTGCGGCCGAATTTTTCCTGCATAGTCATGAGGTCAGCAATGGCCTGCATTGGGTGATAGAGGTCGCACTGGAGGTTCATGACGGGAACGGTTGCCCATTTGGCCATTTCGGTGATGAATTTGTTACCATAACCCCAGTTGCAATAACGCATTGCAATGGCGTGGCCCATGCGGCTCAGGATGATGGCAGTATCTTTTGCGCTTTCGCCATGGGCGAGCTGTGCCGTCTGACCATCAATGAAATGGCCGTGACCACCGAGCTGGGTGATGCCGGCTTCCATGGAATTGCGCGTACGCGTGGACTGTTCCATGAACATAAGGAAAATCGTCTGATTTTCGAGGGAATTGTTCACACGACCCATTGCAAAATCGCGCTTGAGATCGGCAGAAACGTCGAGAAGCGTATCGATTTCGGGTTTAGTCCAATCGCGAAGAGTTACAAAGTGTTTGCCACGAAACTGTGTCTGCATGATTTCTCCTGATATATTGAATAATCGCCGAAATGGCATATCATGAAAGTCGGATGGCCAAAATCCATCCCCAACTCAGATAGCGTTTATTAACGCTAATTGAATGCAGAATCAATCCATATTAAGCGATTATCATTCGGAAATATCCGCTTCCGAACCTAAATGACATGGATGATTTTGAAAGCGAACAACTGGGCCCCGAGGATTGCCCGGCCCCCGCAATCGAAGCATTGCGTATGGCTTGTAAAGCCATAGCAATGCGCGCCGCCGTATAGGATAGGCGGCGCCACACAAAAATAAAAATCAGACCCGATGAAAATCGACAATGACGGTCGGTTGTTTGCCCACGGCATTTTTGACGAGTTTGGCCGCTTTGTGGCGGATGATTTCCTCCATGTCGCCATGATGTGCAGACGTAGAGATGGTGCGCAAAAGCTCGGGTTCGATTTCATCCTGCCAGCCATCGTTGACACAGATGCCGACGATGTGAACTTTGAGTTCCCCCACGAGTTCATCGTTATCATTGAGGACGCCAGAAACCGTGATGAGCCCCTGATGGGCGAGGTTTTTCTTTTCCTTCATGATGGCAGGCGTGATGCCGTCATAACATTTGCCGACGACACAGCGGCGCACGGGTGCGAAGGTATCCTGAATTTCATACGAATCGGGATAGAGCACAATCGACTGGCCTTCGTCGACAATCTCAGTCACCATGCGCTCGCCAGTTTTCTTTGCAAGCTGCTCGTGCAAAGACAGACGGCGGTGATCGCCATGTATCGGCACGAAGATTTGAGGCGCGATGAGTTCGATGAGGAGCTCGAGTTCGCGCTGATTGCCGTGCCCGGAGCTGTGCAGCGAGAGTTCGGGGCGATCGACCAGAGAGGCGCCCTGCCTGTAGAAGCCGTTGATAATCGTCGCCACGCGACGTTCGTTGCCGGGAATCTGGCGCGCCGAATAGATGAGCATGTCGCCTTTTTGCAGCTTAATTTTGGGATGCTCGCCCTTGGCAATTTTAAAGAGAGAAGCGGTTTTCTCGCCCTGTGAACCGGAAACGACGACGACGAGCTGATCATCGCTCGATTTAATGTCATCTTCACCAATGATTTCGAGATTGGGCGGGAAATGGAGATAACCGAGTTCGCGGGCGATGGCCATATTTCCGCACATGGAACGTCCGCAAATGGCGATTTTTTTGTTGGTATTGGCGGCTGCATAGATGATGGACTGCAGACGGCCGATGTTGGAGGCAAAAAGGGTAATAAATACGCGGCCTTCGGCCTGCTTGATGCAGGTCTGGATGTCATTGAAGACATCGAGCTCACTGGTGATGGATTGATTGTCGATCTCGACATTGGTCGAGTCGCTGAGAAACAGGCGAACGCCTTCATCCCCGAGGGCTTCGAATCTGCCGAGATTGGTTTTGGTGCCCGTCATTGGGGTGTTATCAATGCGCCAGTCGCCCGAATGAACGATTTTTCCGACAGGCGTGTCGAAGGCAAACGCGAGGCTGCCGGGAATGGAGTGGCAGACGTCGATGAATTCGACACTGATATTGCCGAAAGCTGCCGTCGTTCTTGGTTTAATCAGATTAAACACCGTATGCTTGAGGAGGTCGTGTTCTTCGAGGCGGCGTTTGATGAGGGCAATCGTAAAATCGCTGGCATAGATGGGGAGTTTGCCCTTAAAGCCATGTTTAATCATGGCATAGAGCAGATAAGGAATGGCCCCGATGTGATCTTCGTGTGCATGGGTGACGAGCAGAGCCTGCGGGGGATTTTGCTCAACGAGCGAGAAATCGGGGGTAATGAGTTCCACACCGAGATCGTCATCAGCGGGGAACATAACACCACAATCGACGAGCAATCTTGTAGATTCACACTCGATGAGCAGGCAGTTCATGCCGAAGACGCCGGTGCCGCCGATAGAAGTAACGCGAACTGAGGGAGAGGTTGGTAATGACATTTTTAATTCGGAATGCGGAATTCGGAATGCGGAATTGAGTTTGCAAAACTATAGGGAAAGGCTGAAGCTTGGAGGGAATGATTTTAAATGCATTAAGAATCGCTTACGCGTTTAACAAAGACCTTCACGATGCGCAGCCGTTCCATGGCCATTACTTCGTAGGAGAGATCCTGGAATGTGACGATATCATGGGGTTTTGCAACGCGCCCGAGCTGTTCCATGATGAACCCGCTGACGGTATCGCTTTCGGCCTCGATTTCTTTGGCTTCGATAGTTTCGGTCAATTCAGAGAGGAGGGTTTCGCCAAGGACATTCCAGCCGCCGTTGGCTTCTTCGATGCTATTGCGCTGCTCCGGATCAAATTCATCCTCGATATCGCCGACGAGTCTTTCGAGGGTATCTTCGATCGTAATAATGCCCGAAGTACCGCCGTATTCATCGACAACAATGGCGAGATGTGAGCGTTTTTGCTGAAGTTTTTCGAGGACATGGTTGATGTTTGCCGTCTCGGGAATGTAAACAATTTCACGCAAAAGCGACTGGAGTGTGACTTTTTTGCTGGATTGTCTGGCCGCAAAGACATCCTTAATGTGAATGAGTCCGGCAATATCATCGAGATCATTGCGATAGACCGGATAACGGGAATGTCCCTTTGCCAGTGCCATTGCAAGAAAATCATCGACGGATGCGTCGATCGAAATGGCATCGATCATGCCGCGTGGAATCATAATTTCTTTGGCATTGAGCGATGAGAAGTGAAAAACATTTTCGAGCAGTGTGCCCTGTTCTTTGGTGATAGTGCCATCATCAGAAGAGTGCTGGGCGATGTTAATAATTTCTTCGGCGGTCACTCCTGCGGAATGGTCACCGTTAACGGGATCGATACGGAAAAGCTTGAGCACGAGGTTGCACACCACCACGAGTACATACATGACCGGCCCGAAAACCGTATGAAAGATGCGCATGGGCCTGGCGACGAACATGCTGACTTCGAGTGGTTTGGCAATGGCAATGTACTTGGGCACCTGTTCGCCGAATGCAATATGGGCAAACGAAGCGAGAATGAATGCAACAATATAGCTGATGGTATGGGTAATCTCGGAGGGGATACTCCAACCAATCCAATCGATGAGCTGCACAAAATGGCGATTGATGGCGGGCTCGGCAAGTGCACCGATACCAAGGCTGGCGACTGTCACACCAAGCTGTACCGCCGAAAGGTAGGAATCGATCTGGTGAACGATTTTAAGGACACTATCGGCAGTTTTGTTGCCTTCATCGCGAAGAACTTCGAGCTGTGAAACGCGCACACGCACGAGCGCAAATTCTGCTGCGACAAAAAACGCATTCATGAGCAGCAGAAGGATAACTAAGAAAAATTCGAGCATTATGGAATTCGCAATGCACTATTCGCAATGCGCTATTGAATGATTTAAGGATAAATCTAAAGAATGCAAAAATGTGTACCATAGGCACACATTCAAACCGATTTAGTTTATTGGCACATTGACTATAAAATCAAATAATTTCGACAGTAGCAGAGAAAAAAGGGGGACTATTCCCCCCTATGCTTGCATTTTTTTCGAAGGCTCACATCATCCATGCATAATGCATAATGATGAATGCATAATGAGATGTAGTTTTCAGAGAGTTTGGATGATTCCTTTGTTTTTGCAAAAACATTCAGCATTATGAATTCAGCATTATGAATTAAAGAGTTTTTCTTCCCCCTGGGTGATCTGGCGAAAAACAAATGTCTGAACCGTTACAAAAAAGGCACACTTTGTGCAATAAGGAACACATGTGGGCTTTTTTTTACGAAAAAGCTCAAAACCACTTGCAGATACCTTCGAGGGTGATTAGTTATCACAGATAGAGCACGGAGTGTTGGCTTCGTGGATATGTCGTTAGGAGGTGGTTATGATTATTCCCGATTACCTCATTATTGATGAGATTCGCCGCCGCAAAGAGAAAGCCTGGCAGCCCGAAACGATGCAGCTTCCTTTGCCGAGTTACGACGTACCCGATGAAGATATTGAGTACCCCACGCGCCAGCCGACACAACCCGAAACGCCCAAAAACAAGAAGAACAATGGGGTCATCATTATCGATATGAACAGCTATAAGCGCCTGATTTAAAGGAGACCCGGCAAAGCATTGAATAGCTCATAGGATGATTATGAGTTATTCAGTGATAAGAAGTTAATGATAGTGAATAGTGAATAACACAAACGCCCGGCATCGGCGGCTCAGACTCAAAGAGAAACCATTTACTGACAATAAGTATCCTGCTTGCAGTGATTATCAATTGCCTGTTTTAATCTGGCCTGAAAGAAGCGGTTTTTTTCGACTTCGTATCGTTCCTGAAGCACCGAAAGTGCGGCATTACCCGGGCAATTTTTGAGACTCGTAATCGTAACGAAACGAGTGATATCACTTCCTTTGGCAAGGAAGGGTGCGAGCGCAGCGGGTGCCCGTTCGGGTGCCATCTTTGGATAGGCCCGAATAGCCTGCATGAGCATGAGGGGTTCATGATCGTCTGGATTGCGCAGGATTTCCTCGACCGTTTCGAGATTTTGCGGGTTATTAAAATAGGCAAGTGCTTCGATAGTCCTCATTCTGACCGAAAAGAGAACGGTTTCATCATTGAGGATTTCTCTGAGATACTTTTCGGCATCGGGGCTCGTAGAGAGCAAATCCTCTTTGGATGGATAATCACAGTGAGCATTGAGCAGCAGCATGATTTTATCGCGGTCATCGAATTCACGATTGATAATGACTCGAGGTCTTCGTCGTGGCCTTGGCTGCGAAGGATCACTGGCATTCGCAGACGGCGCAGCAGCTGGGTTTTCGCCCGGAGTCAAATTCGAAGCAGGTGCAGCAGCACCGGGCGTTTCGGGCGTTGCTTTGGCTTCGGGGGCAGAGTCCGGCTGAGTTTGCGGTGATACAGGAGCTGGCTGTGCTTGTGCCAAGCCACCCATACACAAAAAAATTGTCACTAAAAGAATGCGTTTCATTTTTTAAGTGCTGCCTTTGAGAATGCCGCCTATCGCTTCGCGATACGGCTGCCTTCGCGCCTGCTATGGTCCTTCGTCCCATACGCATGCGCAAATATTATTATTAAACCATCAAACCATGTAGAAAAATCTATATTTCTGATATAAAATTATGCATCCGTGCCATTGGTGGCACAATTTGTCAGGAGAAAACCATGGGAAAATTCGTTGTCAAAGAAGGAAAAGGTGGAATTCGTTTTAATCTCAAGGCCGGCAATGGCGAAATCATTGCGACTTCACAGGATTATGCAAGCGAAGAAACCTGCATGAAAGGCATTGAGAGCGTCAAAAAGAATGCTCCCATTGCTGCTCTCGAAGATCAAACTGTCGAGAACTACGAAGTCCAGAAGAATCCCAAATTTGAGATTTACAAAGACAAAGCCGGTGAATTCCGTTTCCGTTTAAAAGCAACCAATGGTCAGATTATTGCCGTGGGCGAAGGCTATAAAGCGATGGCCGGCTGCAAAAACGGCATCGAATCCATCCGCAAGAATGCCCCAGATGCAGAGATTGTCAAAGAAGAAGCGTAGGATTAATCCAATCGTCGAGTGAACTGAATGAGCGCACGAGCGTGAGTCCTGCCGCAGGTACCGTTTGACCGGCATTGGCGCGGCATTTTGACTCAAGTATCGTGCGCATATTATGTGCGGGCATTCCGAGCCCAAAATCGATGAGCGTGCCCACGATAATGCGCACCATTTGCTTAAGAAATGCCGTACCTTCGACATCAATCTGAATGAGTGCGTCCGCATCGGAACAGTGATAGGCATAGGGGCCTGCAACGGTTGATATATCGATGCGAGTGAGTGTCCGAACGGGCGTTTTTGCCTGACAATCGAGTGCACGAAACGAAGAAAAATCGTGTTCTCCAATGAGATATTGTGCAGCTTTTCGCATGTTTTCGATGTCGAGTTTTCGAACGGCAGCAGCGCGATTGATGAGCATCGGCGGGAGATAATGTCCCTGCCAAAGCCAGTAGCGATAATGCTTTCCGCGGCTTTCGAAGCGAGGCTGAAATCCGTCGGGGGCATTGCAGGCATGTCGTATGGTGATATCCGGCGGTGTCAGTGCATTGAGTGCAATTTTGAACCGATCGGGTTCATAATCCCTTTGTGTATCGAAAGCAGCGACTTGCCATTCGGCATGCACGCCGGCATCGGTACGGCTAGCCCCACGAATTTCGGTTGGAGCATTGTTCATTTTGGAAATTGCCTGTTCGAGGGTTCCCTGGATGGTTTTTTGTCCGGCCTGACGCTGCCATCCGGCATAATTGGTACCGTCGTAGGCGAGAATGAGAGCAATAGTTTTCATTTATTCGTAATTCGTAGTTCGTAGTAATTATTTGGCTCTGTTGTTCAAGCGTGGATATTGCATCACTGTAATGTCATTTGCGCCTACGCGGCGGGCGGTCAAGGGTGTCGCGCGACACCTTTGACAATCCCCGCGTCGGGGGACGGCGTTCGGGCGGCGACTTCGTGTCGCCGCTTATATAGGGAATATATGCAGCCATCCACAATCACTTGAGCTCAACACAAGTTTAACATAGCCTATAGTCTTACACATTCAATTCCTAATTGCTAATTGCTAATAAAAAAAGCGAGGGCGTATTGGCAAAGCCAATAGCCCGAGCTGCGACGCGTGCGAAGCAGCGGCGCGGCGCCGGCTGTATCGCAGATAAGCGGCGCCTAAAACCCAATTGTCGTCAACTGATGGCGTTCATGCGATACTTTAGGATCGTTCGTCGAGAGCCAAACGTCGATGTAACCATGTTCCGGCATCATAGATAGTTCGAAAGTAAAAGTATCTGCAACGAGATCGCCGGCAATGATACGCTTGGTATCGTATTCTCCGTTGAGCGGTGTTCGTTCAAATTCGAGTTTTCGATTGCTGACTTCGAAAGAGAACTGGAAATGATGTTCTGAATCGTTCGGATCGAAAGAGTTGTTGAGGTGATAATAGAGAGTCATTTCGAGTTTTTTAGCATTCGAAAAGTCGAGCTGATTCATTTTGAATCCTTCGAGCACAATCTTATCATCGAGCTGAACGGGCGACGGAAGTTTGGTAGCATCCTCAGGAACATCGCGGATAAAGATGGATTCGAATGGATTCACCGAAGGTAAATCCTTGTGATTGGCGATGAGATAGAGACGTGCGGATGGTGCGTGAATGACCTTGAGATTCTGGCGATTTTCGCGTGAGAACATGGCTCTGTAGGATTGGTTAAGGACATAGAGCGCAGCTTTGGGAATAATGTAAAATGAATTATTGTCCGATTCGTTATTGGGGGACAACGATTGAATCATGTTGGAACGCGAGATGGGACGTGCCACGCTGAGTGAATAGGACAGGAACGTCGAGATCCGGCAATGTGAATTTTTGCAAATATAACCAGGCTCACAGTCTCTGTAAGTCTGACAAAGCTGGGCATTTTCTCCGGATAGCAGATAGACGGGCTCAGAGTTATCGGCATATTCAAAATACTCGTTGATGAGTTCAGTCTCGGTAAAATTGTTCGAGATAGTCGGAATATAATTGAAATAAATGAAGAAAGCGCATGCACCTGAGAGCAGCGTCAGCGAAATGACGGGGGCATAGGGCATTGGTTCTTCATCATTTCGGGAAATCCGCATGAGCGTTGTACTTGAGTTGGATCGATATTCGCGTGGCTGGGAGGGATTTTTTTGTCTCCAGTTGTTGATATGTTCCTGAATTGTTTCGACGGCTCCCGAAAAAGAAATAATGGTCACAAGGACAAAAAAGATCAAAAAGGTTAAAGCAATGGCACCATAGTATTCAGATGTGGAATTGGCAGACGAATCCCAGTGCATGAGGGGATTGGTCAAGATATAGCGCACGAGGTGGAAAGCTTCTTTTCTAAAGTCGAGAAAGACAAACACGCAGCATGCAACAGCAACAGCAATGAGCAGAAGTCGAGATTCGAGGCTATTGCGAATGCTTTTCCAGAAAACAGGTGAAGTAACAGCAATGGCGAGTAAGATAGCGACCGGAATCACACCAGCGAAAATATCGTGTCGAGTAAAGTTGATGCCGACCACGAGTGCAATCACGGAGGCCAATGTCCAACTTATCAGCAGATTCTGAAGCAGAGAGCGCGACTCGGAGTATTCTTCGACCTGTGCAAATTCGCCATAGAAAGGTGTTTGTGCAATAGACAATTTTTTATATGAAATGACAGCACATGCAATGATAAGCGGGAAGAAGCAGCTCCATGGAAAGAGTCCAAACAGGAGAATCTGCAGCCATGAAAGCCAGTGTATCTGGCTGTCATCCTCAAGAATGGTCAGGATATCGCGAGGAACAAATCCGGAATCCCCCGCCCCATTTTGAATTTCAACCCATTCCGAATTGGGATCATCGTTGAGAACCCGAACGAGTTCTCCAGCATGGAGTTTTGCGGGCGTTGCAAGTGCAGATTCGGCGAAATCGAGCGCAGTTTTTGGGGTTGTCTTATGGATGAGAGATTCAGAAGACCGGATCCATGCATCATCACGCGCAGAATCATTAAGATCCATGGCAGCCCTGGCGAGTGTAATTTTGGGCTCATCATAGGGGGTATTGGACCGATACCAGAAAAAGCGCAGCGCCGTTGGGAATGCATCCTCCATGATAGGCACAGCA
Organism: Pseudomonadota bacterium; assembly: GCA_017613855.1. The sequence goes on along the minus strand of JAGACY010000160.1, from coordinate 2,567 downwards.
CGTGCGGCTTTGGCGGGTTCCTTTTTTTTGAACCGCCACATGAGATTATTTTCGAATGCGCGCTGTTCGGTTTCATTGAGACTGAAGATCTCTGTCGCATCGGTGTTGTGGTACTGCTCGGATTCGACAAGAATGAAATTCTTCTGAGCCTGTTCGGCATCATCTGATTTTAATGCACCGATAATCTGGGTATTGCGTCTTTCAATAGCAATGACGCGATCTTCATCGAGTGCCCGATTAAGTGCCGAAAGTGTAAGCGGCGTTCTATTTTCGAGTTCGTAGCGTGCCTGTGTCACGTAAATACTAAAGACACTGCCAATAATCACAAACGAAATATAAAGCGGAATGAGGAAAAACTTAGTTAAGAGCGGTTTAAGGATGCGTTTTCTATTTTTTCCAAGCAGCAATGCGGTAAAGATTGCCTCAATGGCAAGAATGGCAATGGCAAACAGGCCCCCGGTCAGGAAAGAAATGAAAACGGAAAGTGAAGTCATACACAGCATGAGACGCTGCATTCGCCGTGTAGAAGCATAACATGCCATGATATAGAAGAGATTGGGCACCGCAACCGCAAAGATGAGCCAAATATCTCCATGAATAAATTTCCCCGTCAGAACAAACATGGGGATGGTCAACAGGATGATAGCGGCAGTCCATGCAGTTCTTCTTGTAGAAGCCTGACGAACGGCGAAGAACGTGAGCAGCGTGAGGAGAATACCGATGCAAGCACCAGGTAATCTCAGAATAAAAGCATTTGGATCAGGGAAAACTCTGAGCAAAGCGGTCAGCAGCCAAAGTTCCAGGTAGGGCTGAGCCACCAAAACGCCTTCGGACTTTGGTACCCAAAAAGCAGATTCATCCATGGTGGATTGAAGTAAATTCTGCGCAACGAGTACGGTCGAAGTTTCCCAGGGTTCCCATAGACTTGCGGTCGTCTGAGAAATGCCAATCAGGAAAACCAAAAGCGAAAGGCACAAAAGAATAAAAAAATCGAAGAACCGCTGTTTACCGAGCATGATTTTCCTATGGGACAGAGACGTGCAATCCTACTGCACGTCTCTATATCATAGTCAGAGTTAATTGACATCCTCTGTGCATGCGTTGATGTCAAAAGGTTGAGAGGTATTATCATCCTCGATGCATTCATTAAAGGCGCCTTTTTCCTCGCCAGAGCCATGAGACGGTGCATCGACTTCGAAAATGATTTTAACCGGGAATGTCAAATCGATTCGCTGACCTTCACTATTTTCAGCTTTTTTATCCCAGAGGAAGGAAACTTCCTGTGAAGCTCCCGGAGCCACAGATTTCGTGAGGGTGACATCTGCAATCCAGAGTTTTTCTTTCTTTTCGCCATAATCGACGACATAGAAAGCGACATTCATTCCCTTGCCGCTTGTAACGGAACCTTCGTTTTTAACTTTGGCATACAGATTCATCATGTGCTGAGCATCGCATTTTTCGTCTGCCTTGAGTTCCCCTGTCTGGAAGTTGGGAGCATTGAACAAACCATCTGGCTGAACATTCTGGCGATAATTGTTGTATCTTGGGTTAAGCCAGTTGGCTTCCTCATTCTTAGGAACCGAGCCGTCTTCGTTGATATTGGTGACATGATAGGCATGCTGGTTCCAAACACGGCGTGTACGTACCCAGTTGTCATTGGTATCCATATAGACCGTCACCCCCAACCTGGGCAGACAATTCTCGTCCATATATTCCTTATACTGAGTGCATTCTTCATCACTGTATGTATCGGAAGGGATGGTATTGTTACTGACCATGACGATCTCTGTTTTGCCGTCATTGTCGACATCGGCAATGACCGGGAACTCGACCATCGTTCCGTTTTTATTGGGAACCTGCCACAGAATGATAGCATCCATATAGCCGTCATTATCTTCGTCGATAATCTTACCATCAGAATCCTTGCCTGCCCCGGGGCCGGAATAAATTCTCAGGTATTTTTCATCACGATAGACGACTTCAGCTACGCCATCACCTTCGAAGTCAAAGACGCTCGATCCTGTTTTTTCACTCGATGCATCCTTTGTTTTGCTTGCCCAAACGATATCGCCGGTTTGCCCGTTAAATACAGAGTAATGCGTTCTTCCTGCGACCCCGATATCGCGTTTGCCATCACCGTCAAAATCAGCAATGACGGGATTGCCTCCGCCCGATTTTGAGGTCTGATCCTTTGACCATGCGGCTTTTTGTGACCATTTGGGATTGCCATTTTCATCTTTGGTTTTAAAGATTTTCCAAACACTGACCCTACCACTGCCTACGCGAATCACTTCGGGAATCAATTCCCCTGTTTCGGCAGGATTGGATTCATCAGGAATGAGATCGGCAATGGCAGCATAGTACCAGCCAGCTTCAGATTCCGGTAAAATCTTTTTGCAAAAGCCATTTTCGTCTGTTTGTGTACCATCGTAAATATCATTGCCAATGATTTCGCTGATACCATCCTGATCGAGATCGGCCACAGAAAAGAAGTCTGCATACCACGTGCTGCGACTTGGAATATTTAAAGTACATTTAAATTTGCTCCAGTCATTACCCTGAATAAT
>JAGACY010000159.1 GCA_017613855.1 Pseudomonadota bacterium | reverse complement strand
TCGATGTCGTTTTTACGGCATCCGGGGTTGCCACGGAGGGTATCCTGACCTCCGAACTGGACAGCCGTGCCACCATATCCATCCAATCCGACGGTGATGCTGTTACCATTGAGCTGGGTGAAACCTTTGCACAATCTCAGACTGCCTCCAGAGGCATGCTCATCGAAGGGCGGTATGTCCGTGTAAAACCTGGAGAATATGATGTCTTCGCACCTTGATTTCGGCGATATTCACGTGAGCCTGTCGGAATCTGTTCGTGGGTGGGCGAAAACCAACTGGGCACCGGGAGCGGCTCAGCGTGACGAAGATGCCTGTTTCGATGAGGCATTGTACCACCGCCTGGATTCTGAACTCGGCGTCATGAATATTACGCTCCCTGAGGAATTGTGCGGTTCTGGGCTCGATATCGCTGCGACCATTTCGGTCATTGAAACACTCAGTGAAAGCGATCCCGGCATGGCCATGAGCTATCTGTCCCAGGAACTGCTTTTTGCCCATCAGCTCTACTGGACATGGCACACCATGAAACGGGAGATCCCCACAGAGCATGCGCAAATCCTCAAAAATAAATGGATTTCGGGCATGGCGATGACCGAACCCAATGCCGGTACCGATGTCCTTGGCATGACGACGCGGGCGGAACCCTGTGAGGGTGGTTTTAGAATCAACGGGGTCAAACAATGGATTACCAACGGCCCCAATGGCCGCGTTTTTCTCGTCTATGCCAGAACCGGTGAAGAACGCCGCGATATCAGTCTGTTCGTCGTCATGGGCGATACACCGGGGCTTGTCCGCACCGAATGCGAACAAAAGATGGGGATGCGATCGAGCCCGACAGGCATTCTGACTTTTCAGGATTGTTTGGTGCCCGAAAGTGCACTCGTTGGCAATCTTCATGAGGGCCTGCGCCCCATGATTCGCAATCTGGCTGCCGAAAGACTCGGGCTGGCAGCGCAGTCATGCGGCATCGCCAAAACGTGTCTTGAAACGATGAAATCCTATGCATCACAGCGCTTTGCTTTTGGTCGTCCCATCGCAGAATTCGGGCAGATCCAACGCCTCATCGCCGAGAGTTATGCATTGTACCGCGCCATGCATGCGATGCTTCACGATGGCGTTTGGGAATTGATCGAAGAAAATGGAAAAGCCTCCGAAATGGCAGATGCCGTCAAGCTCTTTTGCTCGACAGGTGCGGAAACCATCGGGCGAAATGGTATTCAGGTGCTCGGTGCCAATGGCTACAGCAAGGCTTATCCGGTCGAAAGGCTTTACCGCGATGCTGTTCTGCTCAGCATCGGCGGCGGGACAAATGAGGCTTTGCAAAAGAATATCACGAGACAATTGATTAATTCGTAATTCGTAATTCGTAATTCGGAATTATTCAGGCATTCTCTTTGTAATTCCTAAAGATATAGAGGATATTTAGCCTTAGAGTGACATTTGGGTTTGCAAATTCAATTCCGCATTAAGAAAAACGCTTCCCCCTAGCTTCAGATTTCTCCTTGAGTTTTTGCAGTTCAATTCCGCATTCCGCATTAGTAATGCCATTCTCCTTAAACTTCAGACTTTCCCTTGAGCTTTTGCAATTCAAGTCCGCATTCCGCATTCCGCATTCCGAATTATAATATGGATCTCAACGAAACACAGATACAGACCGCGTTAACGCTGCTCCTTCGTGATACCGTGCATGATTTGAGCAACTGGCTTGAGAGTCAGCGTGCACTGGGAGCGGAACGTCTGCCTTTGGATGCGGATAAATCCTGGGGAATTCCGGGACCTGCGCTGTCCGTGGCGGCGCCTGTTTCTGCGCCGGTACCGAGGGCGGAACAGCAAAAATCTGCGCCTGTTTTGACGCAACCAGAGCAACCGCGTACTTCGAGGCCTGCCGATGCTCCGAACAAGAGCATGGCGTCATTTATGGCGATGCGCGAAACTCAGGCTCCGCGCCAGCTATTTACGACAGCCGAACGACAAATGGCGATTGACGTGATGAATGCACGCTGCCGTGCGTGCCGGCAGTGTGTGCTTGGTGCCAAACGCCGCGGCGTGCTTTGCGGATACGGACCTGCCGATGCCGATCTGATGTTTGTTGCGGCTGGTGCCAATCCCGGAGAGTTGGATGCTGGTCGCATTATGACTGGCGATGCTGCTGCACTTTTTGACAAGATTGTGCTTGCAATGGCAGAATTGAAGCCTGCTGCGGCATCAGATAGCATTTACATGACCAATATCATTAAATGTGCCTGTACGCCGGCGCGCAATCAGGTTTCGGAATGTGCAGTACGCTGTTTGGGCTTTGTGCGCGAAGAAGTTCAGATCGTTCAGCCCAAAGTCATTGTCGTTTGGGGGCAGATGGCTTATCGTGCCATGTTCGGATCGGATGCGCTCATCAGCCAGGTTCGCGGGAGTTTGCTTAACTTTGAGGGCGTGCCCGCGATTGCGACACATCACCCGATGGAGATGATTAAACAGCCGAATCTGAAGCGCCGCGTTTGGGAAGACCTTAAAATGGCGGCATCGTACCTTTGAATTTTTTTGTTGCGGCCTATTGGCTTTGCCAATACGGCCGCTTTTCCCGTCGCTATTGGCGAAGCCAATACGCGACGGTCATTTGAAAAAAAACGGCGGCCGCGTATGCGCGGCATTTTCGCAGGAAATGCCACGCATAGCGGACGCAGCGCAGGGCGTATCGCCCACGGCGATAGCCCGCGGCAAAAAATAAAAAAATCACCTGAAACAATATTATGATTGCCCCGCACCGGCGTTTGAATGTATGCCAATGTAGGGAATATTTCTTTTAGACAACGGATATTGACCATGCCTTTTTTATCGATAGACCATCTTGTTTGTGTACCCAAATCCCACGAGATTTATAAGAAAATTACGACAATTGGCAGCTCGGAGGAAAACGATATCGTGTGTCCGGGCGACGGGATGGAGCCGCTTCATGCCGTCATTTATTTAGAAAGCAATGGCTATGAGATCGAGCCGGTTTCGCGCAAAGCTGAGATTCAGATTAACGGGAAACGCATCAAGAAAAAAACGCCGTTCAGTCACCAGGATGACCTGATGCTGGGCAGTGTTTCTGCGCATTTTTCGCTCTATGCCGAGCAAAAATGTGATTCCGATGATGGCGAGGATTATACGGCACAGGCTTTCAGAAGGCTGGAACATCTGGCTGAGGATTTGGCGCAGGATTACAGCATTGAGTCGATTCTGACGCATGTCATGGATGACGTCATTGCGCTGGTGAATGCCGATAAAGGTTTTTTGCTTCTGATTCGCGATGGCCACATTTACAGCAAGGTTTCGCGCAATTATAATCAGGAATCGATCGATGATGACATGTTTTCGGATTCGATTGTGCACCATGTCATCGAAAAGAAGCAGCCGATTATCGTGCGGGATGCATTGAATGATGCCAATTTTGGCACGTCTCAGAGCGTCATTGACATGCGTTTTTGCAGTGTCATGTGTTTGCCGCTCATCGACCGCGGTGCGATTATTGGTTTGATTTATGTCGGCAATGACAACATCGTGAGTCAGTTCAGGCCACAGCATCTCGAGGCGCTGCGCGTGTTTGCGGCTCAGATTTCGCTCATCCTTGCCAATGCCATTCTCGTCGACGAGCTGACGTTCGAGAATCAGAACCTCACTACAAAACTGGAAAATATGAAGTTCGGCAACATCATTGGCGATTGTCTGCCGATGCGTGAGGTTTTTAATACGGTGCGGCGCGTGGCTGCGACCGATGTGACGGTGCTCGTCGAAGGCGAAACCGGTACGGGCAAGGAATTGATTGCACAGGAACTGCATCGGGAATCGAACCGTGCCAAAGGGCCGTTTGTGGTCATCAATTGCGGTGCCATTCCGGCCAATCTGCTCGAGAGTGAGCTGTTCGGGCATGTCCGTGGCGCGTTTACCGGGGCCATTCAGACCAAGAATGGGAAATTTCAGCAGGCGAATCGTGGGACGCTCTTTCTCGATGAAATCGGCGAAATGCCGATGGATCTGCAGGTCAAACTTTTGCGCGTGCTGCAGGAGCGGTGTGTCGTCAAAGTCGGGAGCAACAGCGTCGAGCCGATCGATATCCGCATTGTGGCTGCAACCAACAAGGATCTCGAAACCGAGGTGGCCGAAGGCCGTTTCCGCGAGGATTTGTTCTACCGTCTGAATGTGATTACACTGCATCTGCCGCCGCTGTGCGAACGCGGTGATGATGTCATTCTGATTGCCCGCGGGCTCATCGAAAAATATGCCAAGGAATTCAACATGGTGCCGAAAAATCTGTCTCAGGAGGCGATTACTGCCATTCGGCGCTACCGCTGGCCCGGCAATGTGCGTCAGCTCGAAAACCGCATCAAAAAAGCACTCATTTTGTCGAACAAACCGCAGATCATGCCCGATGATCTCGATCTGATTCCCGAGTCACTCAAGCCGGTCATGAGCCTTGCCGAAGCCAAGGACGATTTTCAGAGACGGTATATCAACGAGGTCCTCGAACTCAACCATGGCAACCGGTCGAAAACGGCACGCGATTTGGGGGTCGATCCGAGGACGATTTTCAGGCACCTTGAAAAAATTAGTAATGAGTAATTAGCAATTCGCAATT
>JAGACY010000024.1 GCA_017613855.1 Pseudomonadota bacterium | reverse complement strand
TCCGCTGGCTTATCTTCAGATTCCGCTGGCTTATCTTCAGATTCCGCTGGCTTATCTTCGGATTCCGCAGACTTCTTGTCCGTGCTGACATCAGAATCTGCTTTCTTTTCATTCTGTTCGACAGCAGCTTCGAGTTCGGCTTCGCGTTTGGCTTTTTCTTCGCGTTCTTTCGCAGCCTGTTCCTCAATTTCGGGATGTTTTTTCACATAGAGTAGGCTGGCAACAATACCAACCGTAATGGCAATCACAACGAATGCGAGGCTCGACCAATTGGGAAGCTCAAAAGCTTCGTAATCTGTACCCATGGTAAGATTGACAAGCCAGTAACCTGCGGGAATGAGCAGCTTAACAGCGACAAAGAGCAGGATGGCCCCGACCGAGTATTTGAGCAGGCAGAATTTCTCGAGAATGCTTGCCAAAACGAAATACAAAGAACGAAGCCCGAGAATCGCAAAGATATTTGATGTAAAGACGATGAATGGATCGGTTGTAATACCGAAAATAGCGGGAATGGAGTCAACTGCAAAAATAACATCACTGACTTCGATGACGACGAGTGTCACGATGAGTGGCGTCATAAGGGTTTTGCCATCAATTTTCCTAAAGAAATGCATTCCCTCGATCTTGTTGTAATAGGGGAAATGCTTTGTCAGGAACTTGCTAATCAATTTATCCTGCGGATCCGTTTCATCTTCTTCACCAAAGGTCGTTTTAATGGCAAGTACCAGAAGAACGGCACCAAATATCCAGAGAACCCAACTCCAGCTCGAAACGAGTGCCGCACCGAGGCCAATCATAACGCCACGGAAAATCAGAGCGCCTAAAATACCCCAAAACAGCACGCGATGCTGGTATTTGAGCGGCACACCGAATGAAGCAAAGATCATCGACATGACGGCAATGTTATCGAGAGAAAGAGCCTTCTCGATAAGGTAACCTGTCATATAGTCCATCCATGCCTGGACACCGGATTCGGTTGCACCTTCATGCAAACCAAGACCAAACCAATGCCAGTTATAGCCACAATAGATGACACCACTGAATGCAATCGCCAGACTAATCCAGAAGACCGTCCACTTGAGGGCTTCTTTTGTGCTGATGGCGTGAACCTTACGATTAAGAACACCGAGATCTAATGCGAGTAAAAAGAATACGAGGACGAGAAATCCTACCCAGGGGATGACGGACATAAGGCTCCTTATGAATAGCATTATCAGGTGGAGACGTGCCACGACACAAAAGACGTGTCACGACACGTCTCTACCGGGGAACACAAATTCCCGTTGCAATGCATTAAATGATCAAAAACAAAAGGAATGCATCTGACGCATTCGAAATTTCACCGAACCGGGGCATATACCATAATTTTAATGAGAAAATAAATAACGCAATGAAGGGTGGAACGTGATAAAGGGGCGCGTGCAAAAAAGGCGAGGGCGTATCGTCAGATAGCCCGAGCAAGCGTGCGTATTGAGGCCGCAGGCCGAAATAGCAGCTTTTCAATTCGAAATTCGGAATTCGGAATTCGGAATTATTGAGGCATTCTCTATGCTATTTCTAAAGAATTAAGTTTCTCTAACTTCAGAATTTATCATTAGATAGCATTCCGCATTCCGCATTCCGCATTCCGCATTCCGCATTAAAGACTCATCCAGCTTTAGCTTCAGAATCAACCTTAGGCATTGCCATTCAATTTCGCATTCCGCATTCCGCATTCCGCATTCAACGATTAGCACCAGCGATTCCCCTATGTCCGACCAGTCACAAATATGGCAGTCCGCCGAAAAGGCGCTCAATGAAGTATTCCGTCTACCCGGTTTCCGGGAGGGACAGGAAGACATCGTTCGTGCCGTATTATCCGGCAGGGACACACTCGCCGTTATGCCGACAGGAAGCGGAAAAAGTTTGTGCTATCAGCTGCCGGGGCTGGTGCTGCCTGGCGTGACGCTCGTCATTAGTCCACTCATTGCCTTGATGAAAGACCAGGTCGATTCTCTCAATGCCAAAGGGATTCGCGCGGCCAATCTGCATTCGGGGCTAGGATTTGCCGAACAGCAAGCCATTTGCGATGATGTGCTTGCGGGGCGCGTCAAATTCCTGTTTGTGGCCCCCGAACGCATTCGGAATGCGGGTTTTCAGGGGCTTTTAAAGCGCATTCAAATTGGGTTGCTGGCCGTCGATGAGGCGCACTGCATCAGCCAGTGGGGACACGATTTCAGGCCGGATTACCGGCGTTTGGGCGGTTTGCGCGAAGATTTGAACATGCCCGTGACGATTGCACTGACGGCGACGGCATCGCCCAATGTTCAGCAGGATATCGTCGATCAACTGGCACTGCGTGATCCGAGCCGGCACATTCTCGGTTTCGACCGCCTCAATTTGCGGTTTGCGGTCAAAACCATGCGTACCGAACGCGAAAAATTCGAATTTGCGCTCGACTACGTCAAGAAGCAAATCCAGCAACGATGCGGGTTTAAGCGCAAATTCCCCGGCTGCGGCATTCTGTATGCCTCGACGATACAGCAAGCCGAAAAGGCTGGCGCTTTTTTGCAGCAGCACGGCATCCACGTCGGCATCTATCACGCCAAATTGTCGCCCGAAATGCGCACGCGCGTGCAGGAACAATTCATGGATGACGAGTTCCACTGCCTGATTGCGACGACGGCTTTCGGCATGGGCGTCGACAAACCCGATATCCGTTATGTGCTGCACCTTTCGCTGAGTTCCTCGATCGAAGCCTATACCCAGGAATCGGGCCGTGCCGGGCGCGACCGCAAACCCGCAGAATGCCTGCTTTTGTACGCCCCGCAGGATGTCAAAATTCAGGAATTCTTTATTGATAACGGCTGTCCCGATTTGCCGGTCTACCGGACGATTTTCGATGTTTTTGCCGAAGCAGCCAATCAAAAGAATCCCGTTCCCGGCACGCGCATTTCGATGGAAGACATCGAAGATGCGCTCGACAAAAAGGATCGCGGCAAACTCGATACGGCACTGCGCAAGCTGCGCGCCCGCGATCTGCTCGACATTGCACCGGACAACACGCTGATTTGGCGCACCGAAGCGCCCGCCAATACGCTCAAGCAACTGGCCGAAGAAAGCCGCATCCAGAAAAATGTCACCAAACAGCAGCTCAAAAACCTGACCAAATACGTCTTCGAAGAGGATTGCCGCACGAAGTTTATCCTCAATTATTTCGGCAGCCGCGAAGCCCGCGAGTTTAAACGCTGCCACCACTGCGATTTGTGCCACGCCATCCCAAACATGCCCGATCAGGGCATGGCAGGCCCATTTCCGCCCGAGCCGCTTCATTTTATATTGCTCAAATATTTGTCGACCTGTGCACGCTGTTCGGTGGCGCATCTGCCCGTAACCACCAGGCAAATTGCGGCGATCCTGACGGGTTCGACGGGAGAGCCGTCGCTCACGGGCATTTCGACCTTCGGGCTGCTCGGCTACATGGATGCGGCCGAAATCTGCGTCCTGACTGGCATTTTGCGCAATGCCGGCCTCATCGAAAAAAACGCGCTCGGCTATATTTCACTGACGAAATCGGGGCGTGACGCACTGGCCGCCAAAAGTCTCATGGATTTCCCGCCCACGATACAAGCCTATATGCCGCTGCGTTTTCCAAAAGCCGAAAAAAAAGGGTCTGCCTGGCGGCCTTAAAACGTGTATAAGGGCCGCCGCTATTGCTTTCGGGCGACCGGTCGCCCCGGCGCAATACGCGCCGGCATCGGCCTTGCGCGCCAGCGGCGCACTGCGGCCTTTTGGGCGCCGGCTATTGCATACGCCGTCGCCATCCTATTTTTACCACCGATATCACCAATAATTGGTAGAGACGTTCCATGGAACGTCTCTACCAGGGATTGCAAATACCCATGGATAACACAACAAACCATCGCCATGAAATCACCCAATCCCACCGGATCGTCCTCAAAATCGGCAGTGCCGTATTGACCAATGCCTCCGATAAATCGCTCGACCGCGGTGTTTTTTGCCGTCTCATCGAAATGGTTGCCAAACTGCGCCAGCAGGGACGCGATGTCGTCATCGTCACTAGCGGTGCCATCGCCCTCGGCCGCAGCCTCATTCACTGTGAACGCCCCGATCGCGAAAAATCCTTGCCAACATTGCAGGCACTTGCGGCAATTGGCCAGTCGCTGCTCATGGATTATTACGAGCAGGAACTGCGCTATTATGGCCTGCGCTGCGGTCAGCTGCTGCTTACGAGAGCAGACCTCGAAGACAGAACGCGCTTTAACAATGCAAGGCGTTCGATCGAGGCACTCCTCGAAATGGGCGTCATTCCTGTCATTAACGAGAATGATGCCGTCACCTGCGATGAAATCCGCTTTGGCGACAATGATACGCTTTCGGCGCGCGTTGCCGTTCTGAGCAAGGCGGATTTGCTCATTATTATGAGCGATATCGATGCCGTTTATACGGGCAATCCCAGACTCGACCCCGAGGCCAAACGCATCGAATCGATCGATGCCTTCGACCCGAATCTCGATTTATACGCCGGCGACAGCCTCGGCGATGTCGGTACCGGTGGCATGAAAACCAAAATATCGGCTGCTCGCATGGCCGCCAAAATGGGGATTTCCACGCTCATTTTACAAGGTAAGCGCCCCAAATTCGTTCTGCAGGTTCTCGAAGGCAAAGACCACGGCACGCTCCTGTATGCCTCTGAACATAAGCAAACGCTGCATAAAACCTGGCTCGAATCGCTCCTCGTCAAAGGCACGATCCTATGCGATGACGGCGCTTGCCAGGCCATCATTTCACAAGGCAAAAGCCTGCTCCCCAAAGGCGTCATCGCCGTCAACGGCAAGTTTTCCGAAGGCGAAGCTGTCGAACTCGCGGGCAGCGACGGCAAAGTCTTTGCCAAAGGCATTGCTCTCTACGATGACAATGATATCCGCAAAATTGCCGGTCATCATTCGAGCGAAATTGACGACATTCTGGGCATTCATATCTCGGATGCCATCGTACATCGCGATGATTTGGTTTTGATTTAGAGATATGGATGTTTTTTACAAACGGATTTGCTCAGGCCTAACGGCCTTCGCGTTTCTATCGTGAGCAACGTTAGTTGCGAACAAATCCGCTTGTTAAAAAAATCAATTTTTTAACAGTTGAAGTTTCTATCTCGATGATTCATCGACCTTAATGATAGACGAATGAAACGGTTCATCGGCACTCGGGAGTTTGTGTATTTCCTGGCGTGCAAATTCCCAGGCTTTTTGCAGGATCCACGAGACGGTGCGCTCCTGGCGCTGTGCTTCGAGACGGGCTTCCTCGAGCAGGTCTGGTGGAAAATAGAGCGTCAATTTCTGTTTTGTGGCCATCCTTGGTCTCCCATTGTGGTATGAATAGTCATGATGGTATAGACGTTTTCCTGTCATCTATACCTTACATGACTGTTCTTTCATAACTCCATACGATAAAGACCGCAAATTATGGCATTTTCATTTCATGCTCCCAGATTTACCGACGGCAATTACTGTGTTTACCCTGCGGATATGCGCACATGGGAAAAAGCCGAAATTGATGAAATTCCCAATCGAGGCCGGGAACTCATGGAAATTGCCGGTCGCGAAGTGGCGATGTATGCTATCCAGCATTATCCCGATACAGCAGAAGCCCTGATTTTTTGCGGTCCCGGCAACAATGGAGGCGATGCTCTGGTTGCGGCTTATTATTTGGAACGCTGCGGCATTCAAATCCATATTTTTGCATTTGAAGAAGAAGTCGTCAAAACGCCCGATGCCAAATACATGTTCGAGCGTGTATGCCGTTTTTCCCGCACCATCCTTAAAGAAAATGCCAATGTCGGCACCATTCTCGAATGGACACGCCGACGCAATGTCATCGTCATTGACGGCATTTTCGGCACTGGTTACAAGCCAGCCCATAATGGCCTCATGTCCAGGGTTTATCAATGCATCATGGAATTATCCTGCCCGGTAATCAGCATCGATATTCCCTCCGGCATCGATGCGAGTACCGGATTTCGCGGTTCCATCGAGGATGAAGCCCCTCCCCGTGCATTAAAAGCCACCGATACCATCACCTTCGGCGCCCCCAAATTCGGCCATTTCTTTGGCGATGGGCCATCTCATACCGGTGAGCTGCACTGCGTCGATATCGGCTTAAGGTCCTGGCCAGGCAAAGGCATTCGCAGTCTCATCCTCAGTGACACATGGTGCCAATCACATCTTTGGAAGGATTTTTCGCGTTCACTCGATGCTCACAAAGGCAAATGCGGCCACGTCATCGTCATCGGCGGGGATGCGACCATGCCCGGTGCTGCATGCATGGCATCACGCGCGGCACTCCGTTCCGGATGCGGACTAGTCACCATCGCAGCCAAAGTTCCCATGCGCGCACCCGATGAGATCATGGTTTCCCCCATATTAAACGATGAAGGCAAAGTCGATATCGATCGTCTGGATGCCCTCCTGGAACGCGCAGATTGCATCGTCCTGGGCCCCGGTCTCGGACGCGATGACAACACGCTCAAACTGCTCGAACACTGTTCCCAAATTTCAAAGCGCATGATCCTCGATGCAGACGGGCTCTGGGCACTGGCCAAACTCAAGATTCAATTTAAAAATTGCGAAGTCTACGCCACCCCGCATCCCGGCGAAGCTGCGGCCTTATGCGGTGTTTCTTCGCGAGAAATTCTCTTCAATCCCATCGATCATGCCCGCGAGATTGCAGAAAGCTATGGTGTCACCGCGATTCTCAAATCCCATACGACGGTGATTGCCTCCAAACGCGCCGGTTCTTTCCGGTTTGGACTCCTGCCCTACCCCAATCCCGCCATGGCCTCTGCCGGCTCCGGTGACGTTTTATCCGGCTTTTTAGCCGGCATACTCGCTCAATCCCGTGCAGGTGCTGTCTCCCGATGGTTCGATGCCTTCGAAGTCGCCGCCATGGCTGTTCACGCCCATAGCAATGCAGGCCGAAAAGCCGCACAAATCAAAGGGAATTCGCTGATGGCGTCGGATTTGATTGAACAATGCGGAATGCGGAATGCGGAATTGAATGACAACGCCTAAGGTTGAATTCTGAAGCTAAAGGTGAATGAGTTTTTAATGCGTAATGCGTAATTCGTAATGCGTAATTGAATGACAATTGCCTATTTCTAGGCCTTCCAAGGCCGTTGTATTCTAAAATACATGGCAAAAACAATGACTCAGCCATGCATATCCAAGTTCATCATGTACAGACGACACGATGTCGGCTGCCGACCGTCGAACCAAGGATGGTGAGACGGGCGGGTACCTATGGGCATGAGATGGGCATAAAAAAGCGTGCGGGGGTTGTAGGCGCCGAAATGAGTACCGTTCGGTGAACGGTGCGAATTGAGGTGACTGTGAGCAAATCAAATACGCAAGTTGAAGCGCCGATAGGCGCGAGAAACGCAGCGAATTTGATATTGCGAACTGCAGT
>JAGACY010000002.1 GCA_017613855.1 Pseudomonadota bacterium | reverse complement strand
CCGGAATTACCTGAAGTAGAAACAATTCGACGTATTATTGAGCCGCAGATCGTTGATAGAACGATCATATCTGCTGCGGTATTGAACGAGCAGGTAATTGCTTATCCTGATTGTGATAGCTTTATTGATAATATACATCATAAAAACATTTGTTCGATGGGAAGAAGGGGGAAGTTTTTAATGATTTATTTTACGGATGAGAGCAGGCTCACACTGCATTTGCGCATGACTGGACAATTGCTGGTTATGCCTAAGGATTATCCTGTTGAGAAACATACTCATCTTATCCTGGATTTATCGGATAGCCAGCAGATTCGATATATCGATGTCCGGCGTTTTGGAAGGTTTTGGTTTATTCATAAAGATGAAACAGATCGTGTAAGCGGAATAACTAAACTTGGAATTGAACCGTTTGATAAAGGATTGACAGCAGAATATTTAAAACAATCCTTAAATAAACGAAAGAAATCCATCAAAGAAGCACTGCTCGATCAGGCTGTAGTTACCGGTATTGGGAATATTTATTCCGATGAAATATTGTTTGCTGCACGGATATATCCCGGAACCTTATGCATTGGTATTAAAGATAGCCAATGGAAGAAATTGGCCAGAATGATTCCGGCTGTATTAAACAAAGCCATTGATGATAACCGTATGACACCGGAGGAATATCTGGCTGGACGTGGTAAGGAGTATAGAAATACGCCGTATTTTTATGTATATGGAAGGGATGGAGAGGCTTGTAAGGTTTGCGGAGAGAAGTTGTTGAAGATGGTGATTGCAGGACGCAGTTGTGTTTATTGTCCAAAATGTCAGAAATGAGGGGATTGTATTCAAATTATCGCGAGCCGTATTGAGCGCAGCGAAATAGGCGAGCGCAGAGGACGTATCGGCATCGCCGATAGCTCGAAAAGCGAAGCGTATTGGCGATGTAGGCGCGTGTCGCGACACGTGCCTACATCGCCAATAGCCGCCGCGTGTCCGCCGTATCGACGAAGGCGATAGGCGGCACCCCAAAATACACACCTTTGCCGACAGCTTTCTTTTTCTCAGTGAATATGATAAAGACCCTATTGTTTTGTCGTACGAGAAAACGCTGCGAAACAGCTTGGTTGTTATATGTGCGTGCAAACGGAAACGACGTGGCGTGCAAGATATAGAACGAAAGGAGTCCTTTATGCTAAGTGTGACGGTCACCGATAAAGATGGAACATCGACGACATCGACTTTTGACAAAGTTGAGATCATGATTGGGCGATTGAAGGGCGGCGTCAGGCCTAATGACATCGTACTGCGAGCGGAGAATGTGCAGAGACACCATGCGCGTATTGTTGTGAAGGACAACCGCTTGATCCTGATCCATCTTAATTGTCGAGAGACATTTGTGAACGGAAATAAAGTCCTTAAGCCTCAGCTGCTTTACGATGGGGACAAAGTCTCTATTGGTGATTTCACGCTGGAAGTTCATAAAATAGGCGAATCCTGGGGCCCGGATTTTTCCTAAATCGCCCAGACACTCTCGCTTGACCCCAGTTCATCCACGCTGGGCGGTTCTGACACATCGAATGGCCAAACACCGCTGCATACTTGCAATGATGCCGATATGGCCAAAGTACTCATCGATGCGGGGGCGGATGTCAATGCAAAGGATAACGATGGAAACGCTGCTTCGGCCGAAGCATCCGATGCAGCCAAAGCCAATTACGAAATCATCACCTTTGGTCATTACAAACAGGATGGTGACACATCAAGTTGACTACGACCGCATCGGCGTTCGCGCCGCGATGTGGGTTCAGTTTGATAAGTAGATCGTAAGAATGTTCGTGATCTTGAGCGCAGCAAAATAGGCGAGCGCAGTTGCGTCTATTCATGAATACTGTTTACTCCGAGGCTGAAGACATGGTATGTCGTATTATGGTATATTGTATATAGCTATTGTTATTTTGCTTATCTAAAGCAAATTTAGACCATTCTATAAGGCCACCCATGAAAAACAAGTCACTTGAAGCAGTCCTGATAATATGCGTTGTTTCGGCTGTTATTTCTTTTTCGGCGTCATGCAGCAAAAATAAGGCAATCCCAGATACAGATCCTGCGCCATCTCCGCAGCAAGCGACGGAGAATGCAGCTATTCCCGAGGCGCATCCATCCGGTGCCGATGCGAATCCCCAAGTAGCCGATACAACTCAAAAGCCAACTGAAACTGGCGATATACGCCCGGATGAGGCAGTTCAGCCTTCTGCGGAACCGGGACAGGTGCCTGCCGGGGAGCAACCATCAGGGGATATGCAGGTCGCGGGGAGCGGTTCTGATTTGGACGTACGCACGCCGTTGAAAGCCGGGGAGATATGCAATGAAGGCAACTGTCCGTGCGGCACGGGCTTTTGTCCCAAGGGGGCGGTTTGTGATGGCAAAACCTGCATTTGCGGTATCAACCGCGATGAGAACTATGAAGCAGGTTCACCAAAGCCCTGTAACGGGGGGGATTATTTTGGATATACGTGCCAACGTCTTGAGAAGAAAACAGATGAAGGGAATACTCGCGGCTTTGATTCCGTCTGGGCATCCAGCTTAAATTATGGTGAGTTTTCGTGTGATTATTTAGATGTAAAGAATCGTTCGGTGAGTTCTACGGATGCAGAAAGTGGTTATCTTCCAGCGTTTGTATGGGGATTTATGTGTAAGAATCCTCGTGGCTGTTATCACCGCACTGAGCATTATGCGCCTGTTCCTCCAGATTTCAATCCCCGCAGTGAGACTGTGCCTGGCAAGAATTTCAAGGACAGTCGTTTTGCGGAATGGCCGGATTTGAACTATGAGTGGAATGATAGTCAGGCAAGGGTTTTTACGGCTGTTACCCATTATGATCGGGACAAATGCCCTTATCACATCGATGGCGATACAGACACGACCGAAGAGACAATTTGCAGGACCGGAGATTGTGTTCTTCCGCTCAAAGACGGTGTTTGCAGTCTGATCGACGTTCATCCGTACGCGAGTGTTGATCCTGTAAACAATAGAATACTTGAATTTGACGCTGCAGCATGTCCCGGCGGTACGCTTTATTGTCATGGCAGAGCGAATGAGCCAATACCCAGGCCAGAGCATCCCAAAGGCTACGCCTGTCAAACTATCGAAGACCGTGATGGAAAAGTGCAGCGTGAGTTGAAATCCTGGGTCTGCAATGCAGGTAACTGTCGTTGTGGCGATGACCTATGTTTTTATGGAAACGCCTGTGTTTGCGGAGGCAAGGCATGTTTACCGGAAAGTGTCTGCTACAATGGCCGATGCATTCCTCCGGAGGAAGTACCCAATAAAGAAGGCAAGGTTTTCAGGCGTCCCAAACAGAAATCTCCAACGATGATCAATCGACACAGCTGTGATTATTATTACACGACAGATGCTGAGTATCTCGGTTACTGTGGCAGCGATTCGGCAGAAACCATGCAGCAGGCAACGAAATTTCGCGACGATTTTGCAGATTTGCTTGCAACGCTGCATTTCATACCGAGCAAAAGCATTGAGAACGACCGCTGTCTGACGCGAAGAATGTGCGATCCGCAACATTTGCCTCCAGAGCAGCGAGACCAATATTTTTGTGATCATGGTCTGTTTATGTTGGAAACGAATCAGCCTGCTAGATTTATTGCGGCAGACCGCCCGCTTGGACTGCGTTGTAATGATCCCAATGGCTGCACATGTGGTGATCGGATTTGTCCTGAGAAATCTATCTGTACGAATCTCAGAAACAATGGAGAGGATGATAATAAAGAAACATACTGTCGCTATGATTCCGTCTTTATGTTAGAAGCATGTGACAAACCCACAGTTGATATGAATAACGTGTTAAGCATGTTAATGTTCTGGAAATCCTATAAAGATCAGTTTTCCGAATCTTCTTTAAAAGAAGATGACGAGTGCCCTCCAATGAAAGAAAAATGGAAGGTGATTGAAGAACAATCGCGGAAATTGAATTCTGGCCTGGGTGGGTATGACCATGATATTAACTATGCCTTGAATGATTTAATTAAAGTCCATAGAATAGAATTTAAGAATAGTGATGTTAAATGGGAAACGATTGAATCCGATTACCCACTGCCTGAGTATAAGCTTAGTGTTGATAAAGACATTGCCCATGAACTCAGTTTAATTACAAAAAAAACATGTACACGAT
>JAGACY010000158.1 GCA_017613855.1 Pseudomonadota bacterium | reverse complement strand
GCCAAGGCCTACGCCGCTACCCCCCGTGCGGGGACACCCCGCAACGCCCCGTGAACGCGCATGGTTCCGGTATGAAAGACGAAACAGAATGTCCTCACTCCAAATTCCACGAGGGATTGAAATGTTTCGCTTCAGTATCTACACTATGCGTTTTTTAGGGTGTCTCTAGACCAATCCGATTCATATATTTCGTATTCCCCAAAGGTAAGAACATGAAAAAATTTAATCTGGCCGCAATTCTGGCTTGTGCATGTGCCCTGTCTGCATGCAGTGAAGATGCCGTTGGAACGGGTAGTCCTGTTCCTTCCACACCTCCAGTGATTGACGATCCCCCCCAGACAGATGACAACAAAGCCGGCATTGGCCAGTCATGCGCCTCATTGGAATGTGCAGACGGCCTGGTATGTGAGGATGAAGTCTGCATCAAATATGTCGTGTCAGCTCAATCGTGTGACAAATACCACATTTGCAGCGGTGATTTGATTTGCACAAATGGTGTCTGTGTCAATAAAGTTTCTGGCGAGGGGATGTCATGTGAGGATGATGCATCCTGCAGTGAAGGCCTGACATGTGACAACGGCATCTGCAAGATGACAGCCCAAATCGGGGAATTGTGCGACAATGCGAAATGCGTTGACAGTGAATGCATCGATAATATCTGTACCATTTACGTCGACGAAAATGAGGATTGTTCCCGCGAGATGGGACATGTGTGTCAAGCCGGCCTCATTTGCCATGAGATTTTCCAGACCTGCTACAAAGAGCTCGAATTGGGAGCAGACTGCGATCCTTTGGATGATCGTTGTGAAGAAGGATTGACGTGCAACGCAGAAGTCAATCGATGCGTGTCCAATGGTGCTCTGGGGGATGATTGTGATCTGGAAGCAAACCTCTCATGCAATCCTGCCGAGGAACTCGTATGCATTGACGGCAAATGCCGCAAACCGGTGGAAGATGTCTGCGACGAGCTCCATCCGTGTGCCGGCAAATCCTCTCTGTGTTACGAGGGCAAATGTATCCAGTCTCATGAATGTACCGAAGATAAGCAATGTGCTTCTGATACCTATTGCTGTACCGAAGAGGCATGCAAGGTCAAGAATATCTGCCTGCCCTATGGCGAAGGTCCGCGTACCAATGTCAATGAAGCATGCATTTATGATACGGTTCCTGGTTTGTTCGAAGCCGACATCCAGTGTGAATGGAAAGACGAAGCAACTCCGGGAAAAACAGCCAACTATCAGGGCGGCGATCACCCGAACCATGCCAACGTATTGATGACACCGCTCGTCATGGATACACCGCATGATTCCGGCACTGCACAGGAAATCATATTCTCGACTTACAACCACGGCGACGGTAGCACACCATCGGGACAGGGCGCAGATATTAAGTATTACGGTGTCATTCGCATCATCAATGCAGAAACATGCCAGCTTCATGAATCCATTTATGATCCGAAAAATCATATTATTGCCGGTTCCAATCTGGCCATGGCGGATCTCAATGGTGACGGCAAAGTCGAAATCGTTGCCAGCCGCGGCGGTATGCAGAAAGAGGGCTCAGCCAAAGGCGGTGGTATCGTTATCTTCGATTGGGATGATGCAGCCAAGCACTACAAGACGAAATGCAATTCAACAGAACATACAGAATCCACCTGTACATGGGAGGAAACGAATAACCGCTACAACTGTTCAAACACACTCAACTGGGGCGGTTCGGCGATCCACGACATCAACAATGACGACAAACCTGAAATCATCGGCTTTGGAGGCGATGTATTCGACGCTGACTGTAAACGCATCAATAAAGGACAAACCATCGACGAATTGTCCTATACCCCAACACTCGCCGATTTGAATAACGATGGAACAATAGAAATCATAGGTAAAAATTCAATTTATTCCTGGGACAAAGCAGCAAACAAATGGACGAAGCTGGCTTCTTTTGCCTCCGGTTTGCCAATCCATCACGCGGTGGGTGATTTCGGAACGCCGACCGCCAGTGGCTTTGACTTTAGCAAGCTTGACGGTATTGCCGAAATTGTGAGCTGCGGCAACAAAATTGCGGACATCAGCACTATCGATGGCAAATCCGTGATGCGATATACAATCCCCTCGGACGACAAGGGCGGCGGCCCCTGCACCGTGGGCGACTTTGACGGCGACAATTTGCCCGAAATTGCAGCAGCTTACGGCAAAGGCTATTACGTTTTCGATCCTCGCTGTAAGGCCTCCGATGCCAATTGCCAGGGCGACAACTTGCTGTGGTTCAAAGCTTCTCAGGATTGGTCAAGTGCATCCACGGGGTCATCGCTGTTCGATTTCGATGGCGATGGTGCCATGGAAGTCGTCTATGCAGATGAGTGTTATACGCGCGTTTATGACGGAAAAACAGGCGATGTTCTCTTTTCGGCTTATCGTGCAAGCAGCACATGGCATGAATACCCGGTCATTGCCGATGTCGATAATGATCAAAGTGCCGAAATCGTCGTTGGTTCCAATAACAATATCTCATGTAAAACCGCTGATTTTGAGGGAACGACTTACACGGACATCATTCACAATGGCCTGCGCTGCGCCAAGAATGAAGAATGCAAATCGGGCACATGTAAAAAACGCAACGCAACAGACCCCACCGGATTATGTTTGTGTACATCGCACGACCAATGCAAAACGGGACACAAGGTCAATGGCGTCGAACTGGACGAATACTGGTGTCGCCCCCCCATGGATGTGGATAAAGACTATTTGGGTGCCAATGCCAAAGTATGCCGTGCAAAACGAGAATTGAATCCAACAGTAACCGGCGTGCGCGTCTTAAAAGACAGACTCGACCGTTGGGTCAGCTCGCGCAACATCTGGAATCAGCATGCCTATTCCATTACCAACATCAGCAACAACCAGACCATCCCCGCAACAAACAAATGGCTTCCGAACTTCCTGACGACGATGCAAAAAGACGGTGTGTTTGCCATTGCCAGTGAAGGACAGAAAAAATTGAACAACTTCCGCCAAAATACCCAGGGAACGACCGGTGCCGGAATGGCCCCCGATATCACCGGCAAACTCGACAAAGACAAACTCTGCGTCAAATCCTCTGAGTCGAACGGAATCACGCTCAAAGGCATGATTTGTAACCGCGGCACGAAGATGGTAGCCGCTCAAATGCCCGCTTCTTTCTATGAGATCAATGACGATGGAACCCAGGGAAAGAAGTATTGTACGGCCTATACTGCAACCAATGTCCCCGTAGGGGGATGTCTGGACGTTTCGTGCACGCTCGAAGGCACGGATATCGTAGGCAAAACCATTCGAATGGTTGCCAATGATGACGGCAATGGCGGGAAAACCACCGTCGAATGCATCGAAGACAACAATACCGATGAGGTATTGCTCGAAGCCTGCGACGTTAACTAATTCTCAATCTCCCGCATAATCATCCGTATCCTGCCTCAATGACACCCCATGCCCTTTTACCGGGATTTTGGGGTGTCGATGTGTTTGGGCAATACATATCTGACACACAAAGATTGAAATCTCTCAATCTGACATTTAAACTAGTTTATCGGGAGAGTCATAAGCCCATTCCATCATGGACTAACTTCAAAAAGGATAAATCATGCGAAACATTAAGCTGTTGTTTTTATTGGCATGTGCTTGTGCTTTAACCGCATGCAGTGATGATTCACAAAACGGTAACGCAGCCCCCGTCGATCCACCTGGTCCGTCCGATCCCATCGATCCCCCGGCAGAAACCAAAGCCACGGCGGGCGAATCATGTGCCTCATCTGAATGTGAAGATGGTCTATCATGCGAAGACAATGTTTGCGTTGCCTATGTGGGAGCATCCAAGGCATGCGATAAAGGCCACATTTGCAATACAGGCCTGATTTGCACAGATGGCGTCTGTGTCAACAAAGTTTCAGGAGAGGGCATGTCATGCGAGGATGATACATCCTGCAGCGAAGGCCTTAAATGCAACGAAGGCATCTGCAAAAAGACAGCCCCAATCGGAGAATTGTGCGATAATGCGATCTGCATCGACAGTGAATGCATCGATAATATCTGCACGATTTACGTCGGAGAAAACGAAGACTGTTCCCGCGAACAGGGACACCTTTGTCAAGACGGTCTCATTTGTCATGAGATTTTTCAAACCTGCTACAAAGTGCTCCAAATCGGCACAGAATGCGATCCATTGGATGATCGCTGTGAGGCAGGACTGACCTGCAATGAAGAACACTCCAAATGCATGTCAAACGGTGCTCTGGGGGATGACTGCGATTTTGAAGCCAATCTTGCCTGCGATCCGAGCGATGCGCTTGTATGCAAAGACGGCAAATGCCGCAAACCGGTGGAAGATGTCTGCGACGAGCTCCATCCGTGTGCCGGCAAATCCTCTCTGTGTTACGAGGGCAAATGCATCAAATCCAATGAATGTTCCGATGATTCGCAATGTCTTTCCGATACCTATTGCTGTACCGAAGAAGCCTGCAAAGTAAAAGGCATTTGTCTGCCCTATGGCGAAGGACCGCGTGCCAAAGTCAATGAAGAATGTCATTATGAGACGGTTCCCGGCTTATTTGAAGCCGACATCCAATGCGAATGGAAAGGGCCTGCCGCTCCGGAACCTCAATTCCAGGGGGATGCCCAATTGGCTGATGGCACGATTCACCAAAGTGACAATGTTCTCATGACCCCACTCGTCATGAACACCCCACACGACTCAGGAACCGCAAACGAAATCATTTTTACTTCCTACAACAATGGTGATGGCGGTGCGCCTTCCAGCGTCGGCTCAGATTTCCAGCATTTTGGCGTCATCCGCATTATCAATGCAGAAACCTGTGAACTGCTGGAAAGCATATTTGATGACAATAACCATATTATTGCAAGCACAACCCTGGCAATTGCGGATGTCGACGGCGATGGGCATGTCGAAATCTTTGCCGGACGCGGCGTGAAACAAAAGTCAGGTCCCGGCGGAGGAATCGTCGCTTTCCACTGGGATGGTAAAAAATATGTCACTCAATGGCAAACAACAGACCATAGCTCCGACAGTGATCGTACAACCAGTTGGGCAGGTCCTTCCATCCAGGATATCAACGATGACGAAATTCCGGAAATTCTTGGATATGGCGGTGAAGTCTTCAATGCACTCAATGGTCAGAGAATCAATCCGGGACAAACCATTGATGATATTTCCAGATTTGCAACCGTGGCGGATCTGGACGGCGACGGTGCCATTGAAATCATCGGCAGAACGAATATCTATCGATGGAATAAGGCTAACAACAAATGGGTAACCGCATATACGAATGTCCATGAAGCGCTCATGCCAAGCGGTGCAGAATGGGCTCATGGCTATCATTACGGTTATGCTGACTTTGGCTCCTTTAAAAAAGATGAAAATGGTGCCGATACAGATGTTTTTGAGTTCGGTAAATTTGACGGAAAAGCAGAAATCGTCAATTGCGGCGGCAACCGCGTCATGATCGCATCCCTGAATGGCAAAGAAATCTTTAAAAATGATTCCAACTACGGTGGCGGACCATGCACCATCGGAGATTTCGACGGCGACGGAATTCCCGAAGTCGCAACCGCATTCGGCGATTATTACACCATATTTGACCCACAGTGCACCGAGGCCAATGATACCTGTATGGGGCCTGGCGTCATGTGGAAACAAGCATCCCAGGATCTGTCAAGCCGCTCCACAGGCTCATCATTATTCGATTTCGACGGCGACGGTGCTATGGAAGCCGTCTATGCCGATGAATGCTTTACCCGTGTCTATGATGGTAAAACCGGTGACGTCCTGTTTTCATCCTATCGTTCAAGCGATACATGGCACGAATACCCCGTCATTGCAGATGTAGACAATGATGAGTCCGCAGAACTGATCGTCGGTTCGAACAATGCCGAACCTTGCCCTAAAAATGTCACCCCACGTCCGGATGTCTATTTTGACCCCATTCACCGAGGCCTGAGATGCGCAAACGATAAAGACTGTAAATCGGGCAAATGCGTCGACAAATTCTGCCGCTGCGATCCGGCTGCCACCACAGAACAATGCAATTATCGCCTGGATACCGCAGGAAAAGTCCTCGACGAATACGGCTGCACAGCCCCACTCGCCGGCGACGAAGCCGGTGGAAGCGTTTGCCGCGCCAAACGTCGTAATGGCGAGCGCGTCACCGGTGTCCGCGTCATGAGAGACCGTCTCGATCGATGGACGAGTTCCCGTAATATCTGGAACCAGCATGTCTACAATATCACCAATATCAATGATGATCAGACCATTCCTCAAACGAGCAACTGGATTCAGAATTTCCTCGCAAAAGAGCCTACCCTCAACAATCTGCGTCAGAATGTCCAGGGCGTTCGCGGGAAAAATGCCGCTCCGGATATCACCTGCAAGCTCGACAAGGACAATCTCTGCGTCAAATCCAGCGAATCGAGCGGCCTTACGCTTAAAGGCATGATTTGCAACCGTGGCACCAAAATGGTTGCCTCCAAGATGCCGGCTTCTTTCTACGAAATCAATGCCGATGGCACTCAGGGTAAAAAATATTGCACCGCCTACACCGCAACCAATGTTCCTATCGGTGATTGCCTCGAAGTCTCGTGTGCGCTCGAAGATACCGATATCGTCGGCAAAACCATCCGCATGATCGCCAATGATGACGGCAATGGCGGAAAAACCACCGTCGAATGCATCGAAGACAACAATACTGATGAGGTATTGCTCGAAGCCTGCGACGTTAACTGATTATCCTGGCTTGCAGATAAATCCCAAAGACGCGCATTGCGCGTCTTTTTTTTGCTCTGTACAAAAGAATAGTTCGATCAAAATTATATATATTTTTTGCGCGGGCTACCTGCGGTACGCCTCGCGCAGGCGGCTATCTGCGATACGCCGCCTTTCTAAATGTAAAATGGCCGACCTATTGGAATAAGTCGAAATACTTATGGTTCGACACAATACACACGAATGCCGATAGGATCTATCACTGCCGAAGAACGATTCTGGCGCGATTCTATATCAAATATCAGTGTTTCAACCATTCCCGGTGTATCACATGCCAAATCGTATGCCCAGCCGGTTGCGGAATCAATTTCAGACAACTGAATCGTAGGCATAGCCGCTTCGGAACTCGGAATGACGATAAACTCCTCTTTTGCAGTATCACTCTTTATCGTCAGCCTCCGTTTGCTTCCAATCGGCAAAAACACAGGCGTCTGAATATCATAAGGTTGAGTATCCAGCATCAGAGAGAAATGGGGCTGACAATGATTCACCCAAAGATCAAACTGGAACGGTTTGCCATAACGTGATGCAGACTCCGTGCGTATTTCGACAGAATGAGGCCCTTTGCCATAGATGCACGAGGCATCCCATACAAATTTATCATCGATGATCGAACCAAATCTGCTGCTCAATGTCAGTTTAACATCCTTGTCATGAATCAGCGGAATTTCAAGATGCGTATGTTCATCAACCTCGAAAGAAGTCTGACCATCGGGCGTAGAAACGAGAGAATCACAGGACAAAGGTATATTTAATTTTTTGATAATCTCATGATCATCTTTATCGCGTACGCGGATCGCGGTTTTCTGTCGAATATGGTTAATATCCGGCATATTGCATTCCAGTGAAAAAGAAAGGAAACCCCAATAATCACTTCCTATTGTTCCTTTCTTCTTTTCAAATATCATTTCATAATGCGATATTCCCAGCACATCAATTTGATTGATATCGACATCGCCATCGGTATCGGTAATATGAAAATGCCATTTGTATT
>JAGACY010000157.1 GCA_017613855.1 Pseudomonadota bacterium | reverse complement strand
CCGATAGGCCGCAAACAGGCAAAAAAAAAGCCATCCGAAGATGGCTTAAATGGAGCTAATCGGGATCGAACCGACGACCTCTAGAGTGCGATTCTAGCGCTCTCCCAACTGAGCTACAGCCCCATGAGAAATGGCGAACCGCCAAATCGGGAGCGCTTATACACGCCAGCTAAGAAAAAGCAAGCAAAAAGCGACATCCCAACGGGCGATAAGTTTATTCTGCGATCCAACCTTCGGAGGTATTTGAAATCAGGAATGGTGATTCGGATGCCTCGGTGGATTGGATGCTGAAATCGGCATCCGATTCTTCTGCTTCGCCATTGCCGACGAAGAGAGCGCTTAAACCCAAGCTGGCGATTGCGATGAGAATGATAGCGATGTAGGCAAATCTGAAAGAAGTGCGCGGCATGTCATCATTTTCCGCAGTAACCGGTTCTTTTGGATTCAAAGCCAGTGATTTGGATTCGGTATTGTTTTCGGTTATTTCATTTACGATTGCACGCGGAGTCTGCTGACGAATCCAGGATTCGTACGCCTGC
The DNA here is from genome assembly GCA_017613855.1 of Pseudomonadota bacterium. The sequence goes on along the minus strand of JAGACY010000157.1, from coordinate 8,284 downwards.
ATAATGTCGTCTGCAGGGATTGACAGCTGGCGCGCATAATTCCGAAGAAATCCACGGACAAAGACTTCCGCAGGAAATTCATCGAAATTGTTGTTCTCAATGCTCATGAGCGATGATTCGGGTATACGGGTGACTTTGGCTAACTCGCTCAAGGTCATACCGCGCGCTTCACGTTCGCGTTTGAGCATTAATCCAGGTGTTTCCATATAATTTCTCCAATGACTTGCTCCCCCGAACAAAGACAACGCATTATACGACTACATGAAAGTATGTCAATGGGATGTCTTTTAAAAGGTCTTTTTTTTGACAACCATGATCTTTATGTCATAGTTCGACCATTTTTGCAACCGTTAGTGTGAAGACTTCACCCAAAGTTCGTAACTGTTCAGCCATCTGTAATTTGCAGGATTCCACAAGGGTTTGAATACTCTTGAATTCATAATGCTGAATGTTTTTGCAAAACCAAAGGAATCATCCAAATTCTCTCAGTGCACTATTTCATTATGCATTCATCATTATGCATTATGCATTAACGGATGATTTAATCCTTCGAAAAAAATGCGGACATAAGGGTTGATGTGTTACCAAAATTCTTGTTCTTCTGGGGTTATTTGAAATTTTATTTAATTTGTAATGAATTTGTCTGCCCCAGGTTCACTTCTGAAGTTAAGGAGTAATTTGACCTAAATTCGGAACGCAGAATCGGATTAGCAAAAAAAAATGTAACAACGTCATTCTCATTGGCATCATTATCAATGAAGGAATCATCCTTCCCATTGTGAGGTGCTTTATGTATTCATCTGGCTTTGTCTGACATTGCTAATCCCCTTAACATAATGTACGACCGGTCAAGGGGTGGCTTACAGCATCTATGTGTCTGGACGCGGATATATGGATCTGTTGTGTCGTGCATGCCAGGCACATTGGGATGCTTTTTTTACGACGGTTCATGTCGGAAAGGGCGTCGTGTGTCAGGGCCACGCGGATTTTGGGTTTCGGGCGTCGGTCGGCGGGTGGGAATGGGAGAGCGGTAACCCTTTGGGTTACCCGGTTTTTTTTGTGTGGTTTGGTGTGGTTGTGTGTGGTTAAAGAGAGTTTGTGTGGTTACATGTGGTCTTGTTGCGGTTTCAATATTGCGGATTGAATGGTGCAAAACGTCAAAATCTATTGCGTTTTTGGGGCAATTCATGCACTTTTAAGTGGTTTGTATGGAGGGCTTATGAAAAGGCATGTATTGATTTTATGCTTATTCGGTCTTTGTTTATTGATTTTTTCCGGAAATGCATGGGCATCGCCAGGAAATCTGGCTTCCGATTCGGATAGTACGGTTCCTTCGGGAAGTACGGTTCCTCAGGCGTCAGTTGCCAGCATGAATGCACCTTCGGAAGATGCGCAGTGGCCTGCCATTTCGAATGCACTTGGGATGAATGGTTCTGAGATGGATATGTCCAAAGCTCAGGATTTGAACCCGAATGACCCGGCGCAGTCAGATCGAAGATGTGCCTTTATGCCATGCCTGAAGTTGGTGGATCCCGTGGATGATGTTTACTATACAGTGCGGCATCATACGACGGTTGCCCAGGTTGCTCCCAAATGGGGCGTGCCGGCAGCTGTCATTTTGGCTTTGAATCCGGGATTGACATTGGAATCGCCATTGGAACCGGGGCAGAAGCTGCTCGCCGAGGCTCGTATTCCATCGGGGCCAGAGCCCTATTCACGTGGAAAGACGAATCGTGGCCGTATTTCGAATGCTCGACCGATGCCCGAAGGGGAAGGATACTTCTTGCGTACTGCGCATCCCAATTCGTGGGGGACGGACAATACGGTTCGTGCTTTGATGACGATGTTTGCCTCCTATCATGAAAAGTATCCGGAGGGGCCGGATGTCAACATGGGGGATATATCCAGACGGCGTGGTGGAAGGCTTCGACCGCATAAATCACATCAAGCGGGCCGCGATGTCGATTTCGGCTTTGTTCATACAGTAAAAAATGAGAGCAAGCATCCGGAATCATTTATTCGGGCGGATGACACCAATTTGGATATTGAGAAAACGTGGTTCCTGATTGAGTCACTCATTCGGACTGGTGAAGTCAAAGTGGTTTATGTAGATATTCGCGTGCAGAAAATGCTCTATCAGTATGCCGCGCCCAAGCTGACGCCGGAGCAAAGGGAAGTGCTGTTTTCGGTTCCGAGACGTGAAACCTCATCTGCTGCGATTTTCCAGCATTGGCCGGGGCATCGCAATCATTTCCATGTGCGTTTTAAATGCCCGGCCGGACAGGTCATGTGCCGTGAATGATTATTTTGTCACAATTCATCCAAGGCGTTGCCCTGGACTTTATCCAGGGCCTGATGTCAGGGAAACATACGATCTTTTGTATGGTTATGGCTCTGCAGATGCGGTCGTTTAAGGCTTGGTTTCTTTTATGCCGGTAAACTCTGCAGTCGTTAAATATTGCCTTTGGGGCGTCTTCATTCTGGCGTTTGCTGCAGGGCGAGAAGTCTTTGCACAGTCTTCCAAGACCGTATTCATGGTTGAGACTGCCGCTTCTGCGGCAGATGCAATGCGTGTGGGCAAGTCGATCAACTGTGAGGTCGGATCGTTTGTGCCACTGACCCGTTATTTTGAGAATGCATCGAGCAAAAGCGTCATTTTGGCAAACAATGGTGCGTTGGTAACCGTTTTTGACTCATTTCCCAATGCTCGCTGGATGGCCTGCAATCTTTATCGCATCGAAAGGGATTCGCGGTATGGTATTGCGGATATGTATGGGAATGTCATTGTTGACCCGAAGTATCGTGATTTATGGGTGGTTCATTCTGAATATGGCGGTCTAAAACGGCAGTTTTTATGGGTGAGTGTGCCCAATCCCGGCATTGCTCAACGTGGTGGTTATCGCGATACCTATCAGCAACTGATAGATATCCGTACCGGAGAGACGCTCAATCATGAGGCGCTTTATGGAATATCACTTGCTTCGTTTTTAGAGGCGATGCCGGAAGGTTCGGATGGATTCTTTGCTGTCCAGCCCGTGGCAGCAGACGGGCCTCAGGGGTATATGTCTGTATTGAACGGTAATGTTGCGATTCCGGCGGTTTTTTATCAGGCACGCCCGTTTAAGTCACATCGCGCGATTGTCGGAGTTACATATGAGCATGCCCAAAGCTTATGTCAGGGAAAACTGCCGGAACATGTCAGGGCTGGATGCAAGAGAGCGCATTTAGTGGGCCCACAATGCAATTCCAATGTTGTTCCTTACGATGTCGCTGCATGTCAGACCGATCAGGATGAACGTCGTTATTATGGGTATGGTGTGATTGATTCATCCGGAGCGTTTGTCAGTCGCTTTGATTACGACTGGATAGGCGATTATTCGGGCAATGTGGCTATTTTCAGGCGTGTGCCCTGGTATTCGGAAGAACTGGAATCATTTGGATATCTGGATTTGGATGGGCATGAAATTCTGACAGGATTGGTTCAGGCCGAACCCTATGACGCGGCTACGCAAACCATGACTGCGCAATATCGTGATCCAAAATCAGAAATCTATTATTGGAGTCGGTTTGATGCATACGGAAATATGCGCTCCAGAGGAATTGAGCATCCGGATAGTGACGTTCATCAGGAATATGAAGTCATTCGGGAACCTTTTTTGTCCCCGTTTGAGGTGCAGAATACCGAAAGTCGGGTGCAGTCTGAGACCCTGGATACCTATTCTTTGCGTAACATTGTGACAGATGATTCCGGGGAACGACATTTCTTTTTAATGGTCAATGCTTGGGGAAATGTGATTTGGCCCCAAAATTGGAATCATCCGTGTGCTGACAGTCATGGCATTTTGAAATGGCCGGATCATGCATGCAAACATCAAAAAAGACTCGAAAGCTTGCGGACTTTTTTGATCGATTCCGGACCGGCCAGGATACTGCAGGTGCTGCATCCGCATTGGTATATCCTTTGGTCGTTGGTTTTGCAGGAAAATATACTTTTGTGGGGATACTGCATTCAAAAAGGATATATGCAGGCCGTCGCGGATTTTGTACCGCCGCTCGAAGCGTATGCCCATGAACGGAGTGCTCATTATATTCGTGTCGGGTATGGCGACAATGCCAATCATTCTTTGAAGAATCCCGGAACCTATGCGCATGGTCGTGCTTATGGATGGTATCATGTTCAAACGGGAAAAATGATTTTCAGACCGGGAAGATACAAAAAGATTGTTCCTTTGTTTGATCGACTCTTTGCTTTTGAACAGAATGGTCATATCGGATTGATGACTGATCAGGAAGCAGTTGTTTTAGAACCTAAATTTCTGGATGTATCCTTTGAGCCAGAGAAGGACTGGCTGCGGGTAGTTTTATATCAATATGAAACCCCAAACCCGGATGATGCCGAAGATGCACAGGTTTGGGATGTCTATCGCTGGCATGACCCCAAAACGGGGATGCGCATTTCACGGAATGATGAAATGCGCATTTCTCAGGCAGACAATTCCCGACAGGTACTTGCACTCAATACCCGAAGTATCCCGACGGTTGACAAGGATAGCATTTATCGCGTGATTGAAGTGACTGATAGTTTTGATGAAGTCTGGGATGAATATTTGGTCGATGCCAACGGTAAACTCTATGAACCATTCGATCCGACTTCGGAATGGCGGCATCATTACCATGTGGTTACCAAAGACACGGCTGTCGTAGAGATGATCCATAAAAATCCTGAGGAAGATATCATGTCCATGACGGATGATATGCTCGACTTTAGTGCCGAGATTGAGCCTATGGAAGGTGAATGGGTTTCTAAAGAGCCGGAACCGGATCATATCTTAATGTGTCTGGATAAAAAGAAAAAATCCCCCAAATGGTTCGAATTTGATGATGGTGCACAGTTCCTCGTAGGGGAAGGCATTGCCTGTGTGCGGCATGAGTTTGAGTCATATTATATGACATGTGATGAACGCATACTTGGGCATGTTCAGGCTTGTACTCAGGAATTTGGTTCCCGTTATGCGGATGGTCATGCCTGGATAAAACCTTATGGTGAACAACAATTTGTGCGAGTCAATCGATCTGGGGAGCCGGACGGCATGTTTAAATTGTATGCCGATCATGTCATGTATCGGGATGGCGTTTTCCGGTTTACGACACATTTCCCATCACCAACGGATGGTTGGAAATATGTTGAGATGGTGGTCGATCGTTCGGGGAAAATCATTTGGCCGAGGGATTGGGATGATCCCTGTCACAACACCTTTGGCAATGTCATCTGGCCGGAGGGAAGCTGTATAAAATGAAGAAAAAACTGCAAAAGCATGCGAATTTTTGCAGTTTCACTGCTATAATACACTGTCTTTTCTTGAATGCCTTTTAAAGGGAGGAGAGCATGCTTAAGAATAAATTGGCTTTAATCATCGGGATGATGAGTGCATTGGCTTTTATGGGATGCGCAACCGATGACAGTGATACAGGTGATAAAACACAGACGCAACCGACCAATCCCGGAGAACAGAACCCACCGGTCGTCTCTGCTTCTTGTGGCAATGGTACGTGCGAAAATGGGGAAACTCCGGAGATATGCCCGACAGACTGTCGTACTTCGACGGAAACTACCACTAAAGAGAAATGTGGTGATGGTGAATGTGATCTTTTGGAGAATTACATTACCTGCCCTGTGGACTGCAAGAGTGAATGCGGCAATGGAAAATGTGAAAGCGGGCTGAAGGAAGATGTTTTGACGTGCCCCGATGATTGCTCCGCGTGTGGTGATGGACATTGCACGGGAACCGAGACGAAGGATACATGTCCGTTTGACTGCGGCTTTAAGTTTTATTGCGGCGATGGCAAATGCAATTCCGGTGAATCACGGTCTAAATGTCCTGAAGATTGTCCTCCGGTCTGCGGCGATGATATCTGCGAAGAAGGTGCTGAAACAGTTGCTGGATGTCCGCAGGATTGTGCCGAACCCGATGTCGAATATGTTTCAGTCTGTGGTGATGGTGTCTGTGATGACGATGAAAAGGATAGCTGTGCAGATGACTGCAATCCGAAGGTAGAAGATACCTCGTTGAGCATGGAAGAGTTTAACAAATTAACGGAAAGCAAATTCCGCTTTTTGTATGATTTGGATGTTGCCTCGACGCCGCTGGCCAAGAAAACGGCCGAAATGAGTGACAAAGAATATGCCACACAACTCTCCAACTTCTTTTCCTTCCCATATCCGAGTGAAGTTCGAACCGATGATTATGGTCGTCCCAAATTTGCCAATTATCCGATGCCGCCTATCGCCATCCTCGAAAATCAGGCAGTCAGCGCAATTATTGGGGTCGTGCTGCCGAAGCTGAATGGTTTGCTGGACTCCCTCGTGACGCGTCTCGAAAAGGAGCGTAAAGGTTTTTCACCGATTGGTGGTGTCTACTTTAGATCATCTGTACTCATCGACAGCACGTCTTTCCCGAAACCCGCAGAGACTGCTTCGGCAAAATCATGCTTCCAGCTCATTAATGTGGAACCGGATTCCAAATACTATGGCGAACGCGTTCCTTTGTATGTTTCATTCCATCGTACGGCGAACAAAGTCTGGGCAGACAACACACTCGTTTTACGCCCGGTTCCCGGTGTTGGTGCTCATCCCGGTGATCGATATGTGGCCATCGTCGGTGATTGTTTGACCTCTAACGGGAGTTCACTCAAGCAATCCAATAAATTGCGTCAGATCCTTAATGGCACAGCTCCTAAGGAAATTGAGAATAAACTTTCGTTCTATGTCGATCAGATCAAAGCCCTCGAACAGTCGAACAAACTTGGCATGAAGATTCAGGATATCCGCGCCATGACTGGTTATTATGTCATGAATCCTGCTGATGAAATGGATCAGATGGCCAAGGATCTCGAAGGCAAAGGCTACATCGTTGCAGATGAAAATGGCGTTGCTATCGGCGAATGGGAAGACAAAACGACGAGCTATTGGAGTACCAAAGGCTTTAACAGCTATATCTTTAAGGGTAAATTTGTCACGGCCAACTATATTAATGGTCAGTATCCTTATACGGATGCCACCGGCGATAAGAAACGTCCCGTGGGTGAAATGACCTTTGATGAAAACGGCAAGCTCGTTTCAAAACGGCAGGAAGAAACCATCGAATACCGCATCATTATTCCACGAACGCCTATGCCCGAAAAAGGCTATCCCATCGTCGTTTATGGTCACGGTACGGGTGGTGGTTCCAATTCGCACTGCCGCTATTGGGGTGATGAAGGCATTGCACTCATCAATGGTGGATGGAACAAGAGCGGCTCCGCTGCCCCGGGCAAAATGCCGTTCCTGCAGCCATGATCGGATTTGATGCCAGTTTGCATGGTTCACGCGCTGGTGGTACCGAATTCGGTGATTTTGACATGTATATGATGATGTTCAACGAGCCCATCGTCATTCGCGAAAGCTGGCGTCAGACTGTTCTCGACATGGTTGTACTCTATGACATTCTCGATCGCGGGGCATTAAAACTCCCACCGCTCCCGGATTCGACGGATAAACGCAATGTCATTTTCGATCCAAGCTACGGTATGTACATGGGGCATAGCCAGGGCGCTCAGGAAGCTGGTCTCCTGCTCGGTGTGACCGGAAAAATTAAGAATGCTTTCCTTTCGGCAGGTGGTGGCGGCATTCTTTTGAGCTTCGTCGATCTCTATCCCGATTTGAGTGACCTTGATAAAACGGTAAAGAATATTATCGGAGATCGCTCAGTCGCCGATATCGTTGGTTTGCTTCTCGGCCTGCAGGATGGCGATATCAGTTACGATACATTCCTGACGAACCATCTCATTCAGCCGCTCGTCGATCCAATTGATCCGCTCAACTATACACCGCGCTTTATCAAGGATCCGCCTGCCGGATGGCCTTCCAAGAATATTGTTCAGAGCATCGGCATTGGTGATCGTTCGACTCCCAATGCGGCTCAGTTTGCGATGATCGCTTCCGAGGGATTGCCTGCAATTGGCGAGGTTTTCAAATATACCGATCCCATGGAACTGCTCAATCTTCACAAAACTACCGGAAAATCTGATTCAGATAATATTCAGGGCGGAAACAATGTCGCGACAGGCGGTGCCCTGCAGTTTACCTATACCGGTGATGATAACCCGCATTTCGTCATTTACCATATGGAAAGTGCCCGCGACTCTTATATTAACTTCTTTAAATCCGTTCTGGATGGAAAACCTACGGTGAGTGTTTCCGGCAATCAGAAGAGCGATAAATAGAGGTGGATTGGGGGGGGCAGGG
>JAGACY010000156.1 GCA_017613855.1 Pseudomonadota bacterium | reverse complement strand
GGGAATTGCCGGAGTTTGATGAGTTCTTGCCGTTGTGGATCGAAGAACTGGGTACGAGAAAGGGTGGTTGCGCCAAAAAGCTCCTTTCCGAAGCACAGTCCATGCTGGGAGATGATTTTGCTTTACTGGAAAACGCCAGGAAATATGTTGATGCCCATCCGGAGTTGTATTTGCAGTTTTTGGAGATGAAGCATGATTCGAAAGAGGAAGCGAAAATGCTTGATATCGGATGGGAGGCAATGGATTCGATATCTTCTGATTTTACGGTACGAATCATTCAAATTATAGTTAATTTCCTTAAACAGCAATCATCCAGTCAAAAGGATATCCCGATAGAAATCATGCATCTCATTTCGCAGGTTTGCCATAATTTAGTCATCCAATCTCACAATATCCCAGCCCATGACATACAAAGTCTTACTGACATTCTATATACAATCAGCAAAGATGATAAGGTCATGAATGAGCAATCACGGATCTGTGCACAACGCAGCCATACAGAACTCTCAGGCGGAACACTATAATTTGATTAAAAGAACTGTGCCCCTTAAACGACATTTCTGATAAAGACGACGGTTTCAATACGGAGTCATTCCAAATTGATTTGTATATCCGATTCGCCAAAGTCTTCATTGGTCATTTCACCGCGCATAGGTTTATCAAACCAGCGCAGGAATTTGAGATAATTCTCAGAATACCCCTGCCAGCATGTAGAATTACCAAGCGTTTTTACAGGCGATTCCCACAAGACTCGGCCCTGCATTCCAACAAAAGAAGATAGCTTATCATGTTTTATCGAATGGATCAGGGTTTCTGCTTCGTTCCACCGTGCACGCTTGACATCGGGCGCCACGGGATTGGACAAAGTGGCAGCAACGGTATTGGGACGCGGTGAAAACCGAAAGAGGTGCACATCATCGAATTGTGCTTTTTGAATGAATTCGATGGTCTGATGCCACATTTCATCGGTTTCGCCTGGAAAGCCGACAATTAAATCAGTCGAAATCCGAACATTGGGAACAAACGCCCGAATGGCAGCAACTTTTTCGAGATAGCCCTCGATGGGCGTCCGTCTGCGCATTGCGGCGAGTACATCATCACAACCGCTCTGAACTGGAATATGAAAATGCGGACAAAGGCGCTTATCCTGCCATAGTTCCCATAGTTCAGGCCGAACATGCCAGGGTTCTATTGAACTCAGGCGTAGTCTTTGTACTTGGGTTTTATCTAATATTTCTCGAATCAGCCAGGGGAGTTTGTGCGTTTCATCGTGCCATGCACCGAGCTGTACCCCAGTCAGGACAATTTCTTTTTCGCCTAAATCGAGGCATTTTTTTATTTCAGCAATGATATCTTCGGCATTTTCGCTTCGTTCGCACCCGCGAGCCAGACGCACCGCACAATAGGAACACTGATTATTGCAGCCGTCCTGTATTTTAATAAAGCTGCGCATTCTTAAATGATAGGCGGCTTTTGAGTGTTCATCTGCTAATGGTACGTTGAGTGAATCGATGGCTTTAAGAATGATAGCAGATGCCTGTTGCCGATCAGCCTTGAAAATGCGGATGATCTGCATTGCATTTTCACTATTATCAATGAGTTCATCATCATTGAGCGGATTTTCGCCAGAAGCCATCAAATCTATGGCACAGCCCATCAAAACGAGTATTCTTGGGTTAAGCGCAGCCATGCGTCTGGCTAGATTGCGGGATTTGCGCATGGCATCACACGTTACCCCGCAGGTATTTAATATAATGATGTCAGGTGACGCCTCAAGCGCAACCATTTCGTGCCCATTGGCAGTCATGGCACGTGCAATTTGCTCATTTTCGGCCTCGTTCAGACGACACCCTAAAAAATGATAGGCTATTTTCATTATTCACATTTATCCGTGCCTTTGAGCAGCAAATGCTCTGTCATCGCCTTATCAACTGCATATACCGAAAAATAGGTATCTTTGAGATTTGCATTTTCAGGAGGGCAATTATCTTTACAGCAAGCCGGACTCGTTTTGTCATAGGTCATTGAATAGGATACAACCCCGCCATAATCTAAAGCAATCGATATCTCCTTTGCTGGCACAAGCCCTTCCTTCACAATAAAAACCACCTGTTTGTCAAAGTTCACTTTATTGCTTGCAGCAACATTGATAAGGCCATATTGGAGATATGGCTGTAATCCATTCATATTATTCAAAATCCGATCTTCTATTTTGGTATCCAATAGCTGATCAAACCATTCCTTATAGGTCTGGTATTCTTCATCCGTCCAATTGGCCTGACGATAGCTATCCGAAAATGTTCCCAATTTGACTGTATCGAGATCTTCGATGTCCAGGCACCCAAGACAAAGCAGCGTCAAAGCACATGCAACGATCATTTTTTTCATACACAACTTCTTATTGCCCCTCTTTTCATAGAGGTTTCACCTCTATGTATTTTACTTAGTTGACTGCACAATTCTCGATTACAATCTGATCTGTATTATTTTCGGAATTACACTCCACGGTAGTCTTTCCTTTTTCACCATCATCATTGGCAATCATACGAATCGTAACATTGCTAAGTTGTTCTTCTGTCACTTCACACGAAACAGGCAAACATCCCCCCACGGGTACATTTTCTGTCGTATAGGAAGTGCAGTATTTATTACCAAGTGTCCCATCTTCCTCGACACGATAGAATGAGGCCGGCAGTTTGGCAGCAACCATCTTGGTACCGCGATTGCAGATGACGCCATTGAGTGTAATTTTCTTAGTACCGGAAATGACACAGACATTGTCCTTCATGAGTTTTGAAGTGATATCTGGTGCCGTATTATGCCCGACCGATCCCTGAGCATTTGCACGATAATTATTCAGAGTGGGATCCTGAAAATTCTGTTTCCAGTCAGAAGTTTTGGGAATGGTCATGTCATCATTAATATTGGTAATGGAATAGGAATACTGATTCCAAATCGGTCGTGCACTCACCCACCGGTCATAACGCTCTCTCAATACCTTTATCCCGCCCCCAGACTGTTCCGTTGGATGCTGTGCCCGACATATTTTTTTGGGATTAACCGCCTTATCTTCAGCGATAGGATCAGCACATGTATATTCTTTTTTTACAGCGCCATCCCCGCCTTTTCGCCAATTGCACTGATCTGCATCCGTACAGCGGCAAAATCCATCCTCACAGATTCCGGACGTACACTCGTTATTATCTGTACACCGAATACCGCGATGTGATGCATCTATCACATCCAGACATTTATGAGACAACATCGTTTCGGGAATGACGATTTCGGCAGAACCATCGTTATCGACATCAGCAATGACCGGGTATTCCTTCCCCGTTGTATTGGTATGATGGGAAGAAAAGAGAATATCTCCGGTTTTGCCGTCATAAATCCGTGCAAAACATTCATCTGCATAAACGACTTCACTCTGACCGTCACCATCAAAATCGAAGATAGAAGACCCCGTGGAATACGAAGACTTATCCTGATTATATCCTTCCCACAAAATATATTTGGATTTGCACTTGGTATCCGTATCATGACTGCACTCTGGATCGATCACGCGGTAATGATCCCCAAAAGCGACCCCGATTTCAGGCATACCATCGCTGTCAAAATCACCAATTGTGGGGAACCCGCCACCATATAATCCGCTCAGTTCCAGGATTTTCTGTTGTTTTTTAACGATTGAATTATCTGCATTCTTTTGGCTGACCAAAGCATAAATTGCAAGCGTCCCTTTATTATTACCTTCTGCAGGCGTATTTGCTACGATTTCTGCGATACCGTCTTTTTTGGTCCAGTCAAATGAATCGCTCGTTTCTCCCGGTGTACCAAAATCCGCAAATGCCTTTTGATGCTGAGTATAAGACGCGACCACAGAATCCGCCTTTGGATAATCCTCAACCCATTGCTGTGAAATGACTTTATTCTCCGAGTCTAATTGAATATCCCATTCGTACACAGTACCTTCATAATCGATATATTCAATTTTACCATCCTTATCCAAATCACCCAAAACCGGGAAATCGACGGTGGATTCGAAAGCCTGATCCCCATTGAGTTTTTCGCCGGTTACGGCATTAAGTACTTCACCATACGGTGTGATAAGTTCCGGAATATTATCATTGTTGATATCGTGTATTGAGGCATTATGAATAATTCTGAATGAATAAATTCCTTCACATCCGTGATTTGAAGCGCACTGAAAGTCATTGTGAACCAAATCTGAATTATGCCAGGAATAGATATATTTCTTATCTTTTTCGGACCATTTAAAGGCAACAATTCCCCCCTTTTCGTCCCCTGCCATGGTCGAACGATGGGCAAAGATTTCCACCACACCATCGCCATCAACATCAGCAAGACTGAGCGCCCCGCTTGGGCTGATGACATGCTTTTCATCATAAATACTTTCCAGCAACGTACAATTCTCGCCGTTTAAAAGCCGAATGACGGGCTGAGTTTTAGGATCCTTGGCATAACTGAGCACAAAAAGGGTATTGGCATGCCCGGTTTCGTGCGGTGTCGGAGCAACCATCACAGCCTGGGAAACATTTTTGGATTCCGGGTATAACTCATTTTCTGCCGGACCGAGCCACTCACACTGAATATCCGCTTCGAATACACCGGATATCGTTTCATATTGACACGAATCATTGACGTTCAGCCTCGGACCGATGCCGTATGGAAGGCAGATTTTCTTGATTTTACACCCCTCTTCCAAACAGCAATACATATCCGACTGACAGCCGCTGTCTGATGTACATGGATTGGACTCGATACATTTGCCGTCATAACAAACAGCACTCTCTGACATACATGGTTCAAGCTCTGAACAGTTGTCTTCTGAGTATTTTCGGCATTTTTCATCAATGCATACCAATTCGGAATCACAGGCCAGATTGTTCTGCAGATTGCAGTCATCACCTAATTTTCCCAAATACATGCATTTTCCCAATTCTTCATGGCATACCAGTCCTGACTCGCAAGACGGATCCAGGATATTGCAGTCATCTCCCAAATTTCCGGGTAAATAACACTTACCTTGTTCACTGCACAGCATCTCGTCTTTGCACAGGCGACCCTGTTCCGGAGCACACTCTTCATCCCCTTCCACATAAACCGAACAAATATTATGAATACATGTACTGTCTGTACAAATATCATCCTCTGTGCAAGCTTCGCCAATGGCAACCGTTTTGGGACAGCCATCACCAGAACATTGCGGCGGACATGGGTGTTCATCATCACACTGGGGTTCCGGCGCAGGTATTTCCTTACAAATACCAGATTTGCATTCAAGATCATCAGGACAGATATGAAGCGCATCACATGCATCATTTAATTGAACATGAGCAATACAAACCGATTCTTCACAGAATAAATCACTGCTGCAAGCATGTTCTGCACTGCACGGTTCGCCAATCGCTGCCAATTCAGGACTATCAGGCACTGTATCTGATTTGTTTTTTGAAGAATCATCACTGCATGCATACAAGGAAACCAGACTGAAGCATAGCAGCAACATTCTCACACGGCGCGCATTTGAACTATGGAATTTGCTTTGATTATTCAAAATCTGTAGAAGCCTGGACATAATTCTATCTTTGCTCTTGTGATGAGTATACGAAAAAAAGATGAGTCGCGTATTGCCGAAGGCAATAGCGGCGCATGTCTGCGTATGGCGCAGCCATAGCAGACATATATCATAAAAAGAAACGCACAAAATGCAAGAATCTGTTATGTTCATTTGTCGCTGATTGATATCAGTGAACCATTTTCCATCACTCAGGGATCACCCTATGCCAGTAGAAACCCGCACAGCCGTGTATGGCGGTTCATTTGACCCTCCGACGCTCGGCCACATCAACTTAATTCAGCGTGCATGCAAAACGTTTAGCCATGTCACAGTCGGCATTGGTTACAACCCGAATAAACGTGCGACTTTTACAGTCGAAGAGAGGCTCGAATTTTTGAGGACATCACTAGCGGATTGCCCCAATGTTACATGTGATGCGTACACAGGGCTGTTGGTCGATTATTGCCGAAGCGTGGGTGCGCGCGTCATCATAAGAGGCCTGCGCGCCGTTGCCGATTTTGAGTATGAATTCCAGATGGCACTGGCGAACCGCGATTTGGCACCGGAAATTGAAACCATGTTTCTGATTGCCGCGACAGACAAGTTGTTTTTATCGAGTTCAGTCGTCAAAGAAATCGCTTCGTGTGGCCGGGATATTACCCCCTACGTGCCGCCATGCGTCGCCGAGGCACTTAAAGCCCGGTATTCATAGTGACCTGTTTAGCGAGTTTTTTGTTCGTAACCAACGATGCTCACTTTTCAATTTGCAATGCGCAAGGAGATGCAGTTTTCGTAAGGCTGAGCCTTTGACGGAATTCGGGGCATCACCAGGATGACAGCAACAATTCAATTGAGTGAACACGTAATCGTAAATCGTGAAAAGCATACGACATTAAAGGGAGAGCCATGAAATCGACAGCCTACCTTGAACAGCGATATACCTATTTAAAGCAGCTATGCGACGATTTCGCAGCAAAGAAAACAAATGCAACGGCGATGTACCTCGGGCGCATCCGGGCATTGAATGCCCATGCAAATGACAACATTCCATTTTGTGCACTCGTGCGGGATTTTGGGCTGACTCAGTTCGAATCGGATGTCCTGTTTATCGCCCTGGCGCCTTCGCTCGATGCGGGGTTTAAACAAAAACTCATTGCAATCCATCAGAATTTTGCGCTTTCTGTGATTGATGTCGGACTTGCCCTGGAACTCTTCAGTCCAACATTTGAAGAAAAAGTCGAGAATCGCAGGGCATTTTTGCCGGCCGGAAAATTGATTGCCAATCACCTGCTTGAGCTCAATCCCAAACCCGGCGCCGAATCTCAGCTTCAGGATATGGCGATAGTCCTGCCTTCGCGCATTGTGTGTCACATTCTGAATATGGAAGCGGATCTGAATCTCGATGGATTCAGCCGCCTCGTATGGCCCAAAACGACGCTCGACCAGGTGATGATGCCCGAAAAGCAGCTCAACCAGATCATGCGCATTGTCAATCAGTACGAGAGCTGTCTGGACCTGAAGAAGTCGTGGAATTTCGAAGAAATTGGCGGCGGCGGCCGAAATATCATCTTTTTGTTCACGGGACCTTCGGGGACCGGGAAAACACTGATGTCACAGGCCATTGCCTCGACACTCAAACGCCCGCTGCTGCTCGTCGATGCACATGAACTGCAGTCCAACCGCAGCCTCGAAGACAATCTCGATTTGCTGATGCGCGAAGCGCGTCTGCGTCGTGCCGTTCTTTTATTTGATGATTGTGAGCTCATCTTTGCATCGCGTGCACAGGGTAATCGGGATTTGCCGCTGCTGCTGGCTGCCTTGGATGCTTATGAAGGACTCGTCATTTTGACGACCAATATTCCGACGGCACTCGATTCGGCGCTCGACCGCAGGGTGACGCTGCAAATTGATTTCGATATTTTGCCCACCAAACTGCGCGAACAAATCTGGCGGCTTCATCTGCCCCCGCAGCTCAAACTCGCCGATGATGTCGATCTGCATCTGTTGGCCGACAAATACGAGTTTGCAGGCGGCACCATACGCAATTCAGTCGTCGTGGCCATGAATCATGCTCTGGCCCAGGCTGAAGGCGGTGAACTCGTCGTAACCATGAAAATGCTCGAAGATGCCGCCAAAACCCAGATCCGCAACAAGATCAAGAAACTTGCGGATAAAACGCTGACGACGCTCACACTCGATGACCTCGTGCTCCCCAAAAAAGTCAAGGAACAAATTCGCAGCCTCATTGCTTCGGTACGCAATCGGAGGACAATTTTTGAAGAATGGGGATTTGGAGAAAAAATCACCAAAGGACGCGGCATTTGCGCGCTCTTTAGAGGAGATTCGGGCACAGGCAAGACCCTCTCGGCAGAAATTATTGCCAACGAACTGGGCATGACGCTCTATCGGGTCAGAATTCCTGCAATCATCTCCAAATACGTCGGCGAAACCGAAAAGAACCTGGAAAAATGCTTCAGAGAAGCCGGTGCCAGCGGCGCGTTGCTGCTATTTGATGAAGCCGATTCGATCTTTTCGAAGCGCACAGAGGTTAAGGATTCGAATGACCGTTACTCGAATATGGAGGTCAATCTGCTTTTGCAGGAAGTCGAACGTTTCGAAGGCATTGTCATATTGACGACGAACCTCGATGCCGCCATTGACGACGCTTTCGAACGCCGTCTCAACCATAAAATCGATTTCCCGTTTCCCGAGGCGAGGTACCGTGCAAGGATCTGGAAACGACTGCTCCCGGCAAGTGCTCCAATTACCAAAGATATTGACTTCGAAATTTTGGGGCGCGATCTCGAACTCGCAGGTGGCAATATCAAGAACTCTGTGGTCAGAGCCGCCTATCGTGCGGCTGAGCGCAATCTGCCGATCGACATGGAACTGCTCTATGCCGCAGGCATCCAGGAATATCGAGAAATGGGCAAACTCGTGCCAAATCAGGCAAATCCGTGGGACTAAATGCAATGTGCAATTATCCTACGGCGTTGAGGACAACATAACCGAAGGCTGCACATTCCATTGTTTTGGCCATTCAATTATGCATTGTAAAATTGTGAGAGCAGATTACGCATCAGGTATTTTCCAGTAAAACTCCAGCATGACGATTCCATGTTAGCACAACTCATCCATCATGCCAGAATGCATGGCACATCAGGAGAATTCATATTGGAGCGCGCACGCGCCTGTGGGGTAGAACCGTATCTGATGCACGAGATCGCCAACAATCGGATTGCCGCACGGGATCTGGATTTGCACGATTTGGATGCACGTCTTGCAGCTTTTAGAACGACCCAGATGGCGCGCCAGATGCTTTGGAAAAAATCTTTGCAGGATGCACTCAAAACATTGGAAATGCCCGTCATTGTCCTCAAAGGAATGCCACTTGGCAAAAAGCTGACTGGAAGTTTTCTTTGGCGTGAAACGACCGACATCGATCTTTGGATTGCTCCGTCTCAGCGTGAACGCGCAATCGAGAGGCTCAAAAGCATTGGCTATGAAATTGCAGAAGAACCGCGCCTATGGGCAACCAACCAGATTTTATTGGCCCATCCTGCGCGTATTCCCATTGAGCTCCATTGGAATCTGGCGCCGCCCCCTTGGAAAATGCCGAGTTTTGATCAGGCATTAGAAACCTCAGAAAAGAATGAAGATCTGGGAGTTTCAATCAATTTGCTCGACGACGCCACACAATATCTGCATCTCATGGTGCATGCACATCAGCATTATTTTGCACTCAAATCGATCATGGATTTTAGTCTGGCGTGCAAAGCATTAAAACGCGATCCTGAACTCATCACGAAATATGGGTTAAACCGGCTTGAAACCTTGCTAAAACTCATTTGCGAAAAAGACTATTTAAATCCTGAATGCAATTTCGCACATACATGTGTACATTTGTGGTATGATAATATATTGTCATCGCATGCACGCGGTGAGCTTGTCTTTGGGCGTGATTCGAGATGGGAAGCCGCACTTGGCGTTATCGCACGTGCATTATCGATGGGTTTATTGGACGGAATTGCTTATCCGGTAGAAGGATTTCTACGTGTTGTATTTGCAGGTCCGCATCGAATAGGCATGTTCAATATACGGCATTTTGGCAAGTTCATCGAAAAAATATAGATTTAAAGCCAGAATTTATAACTTTGATACTGGAAATTCATCACAAAATGGGGTAATTCTTTTGCTCTTAGCACAGCATGTGTTTGTTGTGCGGTGTCATCAGTTAGGAGGAGACTGTGGATAAACTTCAAGTAATTCAGATTGCAGAATCGAAGGGTGGAAAAGCTCGACGTGAGGCTATCGAAAAATTAATGATCTATGCTCGCAATCTCGGTTGCAACATTGAAGCCGGCGGCGGACGCATTGGGGGTATCAATTTCCGTTATGGCGGTATTGGTTATGCCATCATGGATTTGAGTACGGACGGTGATGTCAAACTCTATGCGCAGCCCCATCCCAACAAAACGGCTCCCGAAGAGCTCTGTAACCGCATCAATAAATTTCTTGAAAATCGCGAGGATCTTCAGCTCAAAAGTCATCCCATCAACTGCCACGGTTTGTTAACCCAAAAAGTCGAGGATGTACCCTTGAGTGCTCTTATTGAATTCCTCGAGACGGCATTGCAGGCAATCAAAGACGTCTATTATTCGTAATAAAAAAACGATTTTTTTGTTTTAAGCCTCCCATGTGGAGGCTTTTTTTTGTGCGCGTGCTATCTCGCGATGCTCGATACGCACTGCGGTGCCGGCTATTGACATACGCCGGCACATTTTTTTCACCCAAACCAAAGCAAAAAAAAAAGCTCCCCGAAGGGAGCTTTTTTCGACAATTACTGTCTCAATTATTTTTTACCAGCGGCTGCTTTGGCGGCTGCTTCTGCGGCTGCTTTGGCGGCGGCAGCATCAGCTTTGGCTTTGTCAGCTTTGGCTTTGGCTTCGGCATCAGCTTTAGCTTTGGCTTCGGCATCGGCTTTGGCTTTGGCGGCTGCATCAGCTTTGGCCTTGGCGGCTGCATCATCAGCGGCTTTCTTGGCGGCAGCAGCATCAGCTTTAGCAGCATCACCCGTCTTCTTAGCAGCATCAGCAGTCTTCTTGGCGGCATCGGCAGTCTTCTTAGCAGCATCAGCGGCTTTTGAATCAGCTTTCTTGCTGTCAGATTTCTTGGTTTCTTTCTTGGTATCGGCTTTCTTCTCGTCTTTCTTGGTATCGGCGGGTTTATCAGCAGACTTGGTATTAGCGGAAGAAGGAACGGTGACAGTTCCGTTCTTGGCATCACTTTCGTCTTTGATATGGCCAGCGGCTTTAGCTTCATCGACGGTCATGGACTTTGTGACCTTGTCCTGTTCGGTGATCAGGAAGACGACGCGGCGGTTCTTGGCGGCTTGTTCAGCAGTTTCTTTCTTCTGGCCCTGAGCGAGAGGTTCAACTGGCATGGTCATACCATAGCCCTTATGGGTCATACGGTCTTTTTCAACGCCGAGTTTAACGAGGCGATCATAGACAGATTTAGCACGCTGTTCAGAGAGTTTCTGGTTCTTGCCGGCATTACCGCTAAGGTCGGTGTGGCCCTGAATCTCGACTTTCTTAATCTGGGGATTCTCTTTGAAGACCTTGGCGATATCTTCGAGGAGGCTATCAGAGGATTTCTCAATAGTGGCCTTATTGAGTTTGAAGTTGATGGCTTCATTAATCTGAATGGCTTCTTCGGTAACTTCAACACGTTTCTTAATGCAGCCCTTGTTGTCATCGCCTTTTTCGTTCGGGCAGGCATCCTTACCACGGCACTGCGGGAAGGAGCTGGCGAGATTGTTGTCATAGACCCAAGGATCGCAGAAGCCGTCCTCATCGGGATCGGGATTCGGGCAACCGTTGGTGGCATTAGCCATACCGGCGACATCGGGGCAGAGATCCTGGCCTTTGCAAACGGCCGCATATTTCTGCATGAGACCCTGTTCGACAACCCATGGATCGCAGATACCGTCGCCATCGTTATCGGGATCGGCGCAGCCATCATCATCCTGGAAGTTATCGAAGTCTTCGGCTTCGTAGTCGCACATATCTTTGCCTTTGCAGACAGAAGCATACTGATCGCTGAGGCCCTGATCGGCAACCCAGCTGTCGCAGTAACCGTCGCCATCGTTATCGGCATCGGGGCAACCATCTTCATCTTCAAAGCCATCGAAGTCTTCGCCCTTATCGGCGCATTTATCAACGCCCTTGCAGATTTGTTCGAAGTTCTTTTCGAGTTTCTGCGTCGTAACCCATTCATCGCAAATACCGTCATTATCGCCATCAGGATTGGCGCAGCCGTTGTAGGCTTCGAGACCGGCATCATTCGGGCAATCATCGACGTCATCGAGGATACCGTCACCATCGGAGTCACCCACGACAACTTTCGGCGTCTCATAATCACCGAAACGGAAACCGACGGCAACATTCGGACCGGCATAGCTGAGTTTATCTTCGTCGATCTTGTTGTCGAGGTCACGAGCTTTTGCGTAATCTGTGGGTTCAAGACCAAATTCTTT
>JAGACY010000155.1 GCA_017613855.1 Pseudomonadota bacterium | reverse complement strand
GGATCGTAATCTTCACAATCTTCTCTTGGTATACACGAATCATCATTATTTTTGCCTACCACACATCCATTAAACTCACGACATTTTTTCCCATCATTTGAACATCCCAAATCACATTTTTTCTGAAATACCCATTTGACACTCGCATCATCGTCGCTTTTATCACATGTTGATAATTTATATGAATAGTCATTATTTTCAATTATTTCTTCACACTTAGAATCACTTTCTATGCAGATATTACATCCTATTTCAGAACAACCAAATGAACATTCAGTTTTTTTCCAATATGATTGTTTTTCGTCCTCAACACACTCAAAAAATGCGCCATCATCACAGAATGATTTTTCCCCCATACATCCGAAATCAATCTTGTTATCCTCACACCCCAAAGTAACTATTGTACAGACAACAGATAAACAAAAAACAAATGATTTATTCATAACAATACTCCTTAAAACTCAAAACTCACAGATGTATAATTTGGAGAAATATTCAAAGACCATGATTGTGTGTCTTTAAAATGTTTATACTTATACCCAAAGATACCAGAAAATACTGCACCTCCAATGGCAAGCCCTGAACCGACGCCAACAAGAATCCAACCTGCTACATATGATGCGTTTACTTTATAAGTCCCAGGAACTTTAATCTTGGAATCACTAAAATCTACGGACTCATTCTTTTTATAAGCCACCAACCCCGCCCCGGCACCGGCCATCGCCAGGCCGCCAATGCCAATGCCAGTAGCAATCCACATGGGGGTACGGTAATCGTTGATCTGCACTTCGAGATGTTCTTCTTTGGTAATCGTCGTTCGGGCAACTTCCTTGGCCGAGAGGTCTGCCTGGTCGAGATCGCCTTTCAGAGTGGCAATTTCGCTGTTAAGGTCGTCTATCTTCTTATTGAGTGCTTCAATATTCTCGGGATCGGCTTCGGGGTGGGCGGCAATATATTTTTCGCTCCACATGCGGTCGAGCGTGTCTTTATCGACGGCAAAGCGCTCAGTGTTCTGCGTGGACTTCTGCAAATAATACAAATATTTCTCTTTGTCGCCTCTGTTTTTATGAATGCGTGCAATTGTATAGTTCAGATTCGGCGACAGGTCGCAGATTTCTTCGAGTTCCTTGGCATGCTTGAGGGCGGCTTTCCAATCCTCAGCTTTGTAAGCCGCATTCATCTGCTCAAAACCATCTTTCCAGGCAGAGTTACTATTGATCTTATCGCAGTTGTCTGCCCAGGCAGACGACAGCACCATTAAACTGCACAGCCCACCTGCACAGATACATGCAGCTTTGAGCCTTATGGGTATTTGCATAAGGTAAATCCTTCTCGTGAAATTGGGTATAAAACGCCATCAAAGGGGTAAATCACACACCTGGGCGTACAAAGACACACAAACCTTTATACGTTACCCTAGTTCAGTCATCGCTTCAATATAAAAAATTCTGTCGCCCGTTTGGAGGTCACATTTTATAAAATTTATATTCTGCCTGCGTAACTACAGAGGGCGTCCTGAAAACCAAAGGCTATGTCGCGCGCCCCCCTTGACCGCCCGCCGCGTAGGCGCAAAGGACTTTATTTCAAATCATATCCACACTTGTACAACACAACCAAACCCAAAGTCACTTTAGCGGGGTCTGGGGCTGCACCCCAGACATAAACTCACCCGTTCTCTTTTGCAAACTCCCGAATGTACTCGGCGAGTGCTTCGCAGCCTTCGATGGGGAAAGCGTTGAAGACGGAGGCACGCAGACCGCCGGTTTCACGGTGCCCGCGAAGGCCAAGCATATTGCGGGCTTCGGCGCCTTGTACAAAGGCATCGTCGAGTTCCTTCGAGCCCGTCCTAAAGGAGATATTCATCATCGATCGGCATTGCGGCTCGCCAACGTGCTTGAAAAATCCGTCGGTATCGTCGATGGCTTTGCGAATGATATTCGCCTTGTGCCAGTTAGCTTTTTCGAGTTCAGCCAATCCGCCGTGTTCGTCGATCCAATCGAGCATCAGCTTCATCATGTAGAGCGCAAATGTCGGCGGCGTATTCAGCATCGAACGGTTCTGCACCAGCCGCCGGTAATTGAACATCGATGCGCGTTCTTCGGGTTGGTTGGCCTCTAAAAACTCGTGTTTGACAATGATGACGCAGCACCCCGCAATGCCGAGATTCTTCTGTGCCGAAGCAAAAATGAGGCTATGCGCGCCTACATCGATCGGATGGCTGTAAATATCGCTGCTCATATCGGCTACGAGCGGATATTCGGTTTTAGGCACATGCAGCCACTCCGTCCCCATAAAGCTATTATTGGCGCAGTAATACACGTATTTGGGGTTATGACTGTAATGAATCTCGTCATCATTAGGAATATGCTCAAACCCGGTCGCCGCGCCGTCATAAGCATAGTGGATGTCGGTATAAAACGCCGCATCGCGCATGGCATTGCGCGTCCAAAACCCCGTATGGATGCAATCAATATGGTCGCCCGGCTTCGTAAAACTCATCGGAATCTGGCAAAACTGCAGCGTCGCCCCGCCCTGCAAAAAAAGAACATCGTAATCCTCGGGAATATTGCCGATTCTGCGAAACTGCGCCTCCAAATCGTACATCAGTTGGTCAAAAAACGCCGACCGGTGGCTGACTTCGAGAATGCCGGCCCCCATGCCTATATCCCAAAGGGCGCTCTGCGCTTTCTCAATTACCGATTCGGGCAATCCGGCTGGCCCTGCGACAAAATTCCATGCTCTCGACATTGTAACATCCTTGTTTTGGGGCGCGGTTTGCGACCAGAGAGACGTTCCCCGGAACGTCTCTATCAGGGC
>JAGACY010000154.1 GCA_017613855.1 Pseudomonadota bacterium | reverse complement strand
TGCGCTAGATGCATTTTTTAATTCCATCTACCGCTGGGCTGCCTTCTTGACGGTTTTTTCGAGCAATATTACTGCGCGTAATGTCGAGTCATCTAATCATTATTTATCGCTCGGTGCCAAGCAATTTCCACTCGATCCTTATTACGATTATTCTATCGCTATTAATTTGATCTCGTATTATCCCAAAACGACGCCGGAAATAGATGCCGAGCATCGTTCACAGGCCATTTCGCAGTTGCAGCTTGCAATGCAGAAACCGAATGCAGATCCCAATATTTCATTTCTCATTACCGGACTTTTGAATGAAGACGGTGACTCGGCGAAAGTGGCTTTCATTCAGCAGGCTTTGCTTACCGAAAGTGATCCGGAAATCAAAAAGAATTTGCAAACACGGCTCATCCTGCTTTCCGAATCTTCGGATACTTCTGCCTTGAATTTAGCGGCAAAACGCGATCAATGGCAGCGCGATCATCATGAATATCTGCCGGCAATGCTCGATTTTATGATTAGTTCTGACGATGTTTTTTAATGACCTCGGCTATTGCGGCTTTGCCGCAATACGCCTCGCTGGTGCTTGCTATTGGCGTTGCCAATACGCTCGCACAAATTTTTAATGCAGAATGCGGAATCCTGGATTTAATTCGCAATGTGCAATTCGCAATTGAATGACAATGCCTAAAGTTCGACTCTAAAGCTAAAGAAACATTATTCTTTAGAAATATCAATGGGGTAGTCACAATAATTGCGTATTGGGCATTGCCAATTGCGCATTGAAAGTGGGTTGCGAACAAATCCGTTTGTAAAAATTAAAAATACCGATTGTGCGTGATGTCTTGGTTGGGGAGGTTAAACATGAAAAAAACACTCATTACGGGCGTGACCGGACAGGATGGTTCCTATCTGGCCGAATTGCTCCTCGAAAAAGGCTACGATGTCCACGGTTTAAAACGGCGTGCATCGAGTTTTAATACCAGCAGAGTCGATCACCTCTATTGCGATCCGCACGATCCCAATGGGCATTTCCGCATGCATTATGCAGATATGACCGATACTTCCAATTTGGTGCGGCTGATTCAGCAGATCGAACCGGATGAAATTTATAATCTCGCGGCACAGAGCCATGTTCAGGTGTCTTTTGAATGCCCAGAGTTTACGGCTGAAAGTGATGCCGTCGGTGTTTTGCGCATTCTCGAAGCCATCCGAATTCTCGGAATGGAGAAAAAAGTTCGCTTTTATCAGGCTTCGACCTCGGAATTGTTTGGACTCGTCCAGGAAACGCCCCAATCAGAAACGACGCCGTTTTATCCACGCTCGCCGTATGCCTGTGCCAAACTGTATGCCTACTGGATTGTCGTTAATTATCGCGAGGCGTATGGCATGCATGCGAGCAATGGCATCTTGTTTAATCACGAAAGCCCAAGGCGTGGTGAGACTTTTGTAACGCGAAAAATTACAATGGCTGCAGCCAATATCGCAATGGGCAATCAGGAATGCCTCTATTTAGGTAATCTCAATTCGAAGCGTGACTGGGGCTATGCCGGCGATTATGTCGAAGCCATGTGGCGCATTCTGCAGCAGGATAAGCCCGATGATTTTGTCATTGCGACTGGTGTGACGACGACTGTCCGCGATTTTGTGACGATGGCATTTGATTATGCCGGAATTCCTATTGAATGGTCGGGCAGCGGGGTCGATGAAATCGGTGTCAATACGGATAATGGGAAAGTTGTCGTGCGCGTCGATCCCCGATATTTCAGGCCAACCGAAGTCGATTTGCTGCTCGGGGATGCTTCAAAAGCAAAAAGAATACTGGGATGGACCCCAAAAGTGTCTGTGCAGGAACTGGCACAAATGATGGTAAAATCCGACCTTGAACAGGCAAGACGCGATAAACTCCTGCGAGAAAATAAATTTTCTGTCGATTTTCATGGGCATGAGTGACCTAACTTGACGTGAACTGCAAATCCATTTATTTTATAGAGGGGTGTTACTGTCGTTTGTCGATAAAAACTTTATTTCCCAATAGGTTGGCTTATGAAATCATTCAATAAAACAGGCATGACGCTCGTTGAACTCATGGTTGTTGTGGCCATTGTCGCCTTGTTGATGGGAATTATGGCTTATTTTGTTCTGGGACGTCGGCAAAATAATGCCCAGGTCGATTTGGCAAATGATATTTTGGCACTGATGCAGGCACAGCGTACGCGAGCCATGTCTATGAATGTCGCGACGTATGTTAAGTTCAGATATGAGAGTGGCAGTGTGGCTTTTATCCAACCGAGAATTGGGGTCAATTCGATTTGTACGATCGCTGGACAACTGCCCATCTTGTATACAGATAATTATAATGAAAGCAATTTTGTGTCGATTGATGTACAGGGCAGTGGCTATCATCGTACATTAGATTCTACAGATACCAATAAATACATATCCAGCGATGATGTTCAGTTAACTCAGGTTGTTGTCGGTAGTGTAAATCAGAATATTTTTAGAGAGGATTCCTACAACCGATCTTTTGATATCTGTTTTCAGCCGAATGGACAAATTCAGTTCTTACAGAATGACCAGATCGATGTAGAGGGCGTGGATGAAGACAATAAACCTGTCGTCACTCAGGATCCTAAAGATTTTCTTTTAACGAATGTAATGCAGACGCGAATTACGATCGATACTGCAGACCAGAAATCTGGTGGTACTTATTTTATTGATATCACGGGGTTGGGGATGATTCAAAGTGGTTCAATACCGAGATCATGAGCGGCTTTGTATGATGAGAGGAAGTCTCTGCTAATTCGTTACTGCTGACCGGTCTATAGCTTATATTTGGAAAGAACGCACCATGGATGGACGCCGTTTTTTTTGTCAGATCGCAATTGCTCTGAGTTTAAATGCAATTGCACTCCCTTGTTTTGCACAAAATACCGAGCTGACGAGCAGCGATAACCACGCTTTGCTCTATGCACACCAACTGGGGTTCTCTTCATCAGGGACACCAACTGTGCGCATGCGAATTGCGGATGGTATGAGCAAACTTCGTTTTGAACCGCAGGGGGATTTTGTCGTCATGCCCTCGGGAACGGGGGGCTGTGCTATTAAGCTAAAAGGCGGCCGTTCTTATGAAGTAACGCTTACGGATGCTCACTCGGGTACATATCAGTATGGCGGCATCGTGGCACGCAGTGACTCTACCGAAACATTGGCCAATCCTAAAACTACTTGTGAACTCGCAAAAGTGGAAACGGAAATCGTTCCGATTGGTTCGGTGTTCGCTCTTAAAGGCCATGTCTTTGATAATCGCGAAAATTTACTCATGACACGAAGAACTCAGGATCATGTATATGCCGAAAAACAACTGGCAAGCGCACCTCTGGATGTCTCGGTCGATGGTCCAGAAATTTATAGTGAGCTCATGACTTATCCGACGGCTAAAATTACACTTCGGGATCTGGCCGATAATATCCAGATTGTTCATTCAAACCTCATGTGGATGGATCTGCCCGAAAGTGGTGCAATCCTCTATGATATTGAAGATGAAAACGGCAAAAAATCTGAGATGCGAATTAACTCACAACTCATTGTTACACCAGATCAAACCGGGAAACTCGCCGTTGTACAATCTGCCGATATCGAAACCATTTTGCGAGGTATTGTGCCTGCAGAGATCTTTGCCAGTGCACCGGAGGCTGCGTTGATGGCACAGGCCATTGCCGCCAGAACGACACTCATTTCGCATGTCGGTACCAGACACATGTCGGATCCCTATCATTTGTGCAATAAACAACATTGTCAGGTCTATCGCGGATTATCCGGTGCCGATGAACGCACGGATAAAGCCATCGAAAAAACGCGGGGCCAAATCTTGTTTTCCGATAAAAAACTGGTCATGAGCTATTACAGCGCTCACTGCGGCGGCATGTCTGCAGGAAGCCTCGAAACCTGGGGATTGTCCGAAAAATCATATCTCGTTTCGAGAACCGATGATGCACACGAGTCCAAATCTTCCTTTAAAAATGACAGCGATTTTAAAAAGTGGTGGCAGCAAAAAGATGACAACTATTGTTCTTCCGCTCCCGAAGGACAGAATTCTTTTGCTTCAACAAAACATGCACGCTGGGAACAGACGCTTTCATCCTCACAATTGGATGATCTTGCCAAACAATCCGGTAAAAAAATTGGTCATGTTCAAAGTGTCGAAGTGATCGAGCGTGGTGCGAGTTTTCGTGCCACCAAATTGCGCGTGAAAGGTACAAATGGTACCACTGTCATCGAGCGCGAACTGCCAATCCGACGGTTTTTAGGTGGCCTTAAAAGCGCACGCTTTATCATCGAAAATGCATCGGATGGTTCCATTCATATCTATGGCACCGGTTTCGGACACGGAGTAGGTATGTGCCAGACCGGCGCCATTGGCATGGCTCAGCGCGGAATGAATGCCAAACAGATTTTGGAACACTATTATCCGGGTACCCGGCTTGAAACACTGTGGTAGTTCGCAATGAGCAATGAGCAATTAGGGCATTCTCAAGGTTATTCCTAAAGAATGTTAGTTATTTTAGCTTTAGAGTTCCCCTTTAGTTTTGCATCCCAATTCCGCATTCCGCATTCCGAATTCCGAATTAATCAGACTCCACCTTTAGTTCCGCATTCCGCATTATTTACATTTAGTTCCTGCTGTATTGCAGCCTTTGCTGCAGGAAACTATGGTATCGGTATTTGGGGTGAAGTGATATTTGTTGTCGCTCATCAGCTTGCATTCGTAGGTCATGGTTGCTGAATACGAACTGTCACCAGAGCATTTGGTGTAACTTGCACTGCCTTTCTCACAGATACTGCTGTCATCATAGCACCCTGTGACATAGGTGGGAGAATCCATTTCATTCAGACAGGTTTTGCCTTTCCCGCAGTAGATCGCTTCGACCGTACCGTCGATGCATGCAAGTGCTGCGGAGTAATTTGCTTTATCCCGGCACTGTTCTTCATAGGTATCCTCATTGCATTCATCACCTGCGCCTTTGATATACTCGACACATCCGATTCCTTCTATGCAATCATAAGGACAAGACGTCGTTTCTGTGAGGTATTGATAGTATTTTTTGTCTTCGACTTTGGCGCACATGAAGTTATCCAGGAATGCATTGATATCATCACCTGAAGCATTGAACTC
>JAGACY010000153.1 GCA_017613855.1 Pseudomonadota bacterium | reverse complement strand
CGTCGGCATCCCAGTCATTGGCCAAAGCCGCTTCGCATTTGTTTGCAATGCAGCGCTTCCCCCCCAGACAGTCGGCATTCTCGAGACATTCGTAACAGTGATTATCGGCAAGATTGCATTTCTGCTCGCCAGAGCAGTCGTAATCTTCTGTACACTCCAATTTACAGACGTTATCCATGCAGAGTTCATTACCTGAACAATCTTTGGAATCAAGGCACTGCACGCAGCCTTTCTCGCTGCATACTGGGGTGTCGCCACTGCAATCTGAGTTATCCGAACACGGGGGAACGCATTTGTTATTCTTGCACACCTGGATGCCCTCGCAATGTTCATCCTCGGCGCAGTCAATACAGTTATTGTACTGGCAATATCTGCCCTCGCCGCAATCTGCATTTTTACGACATGGTACACAGGCGCCATCCAGGCAGGCCCCTTCGCGGCAGTCCTCATTCACTTCACAGCCGGTACGGCACTGCTGCTGAACACAGTTCATGTCATCGGGGCAGTCCTCGTGCTGTGTACACTCGGGCGTACACCGATTCTCTTTGCATTTGAGCGGATTTTCGCAGTCATCATCACTTGTGCATTCATTCACGCAGTGATAATCCTTACAAATCATGCCGTCGGGACAGTCGACGTCTTCGGTTTCTTCAATACACTCGACCTTACAGACATTGTCACGGCATACCATGTCGTCATCGCAGTCGTAGTCTTCGACGCATTCAAACTTACAAACCCCATCCGTACAGACTTTGCCGTCGGTGCAGTCGAAATCATCTGTACATTCCAACGCACACCGGCCTTCATCACAGATTTTTCCATCGGTACAGTCATAATCGAACTGGCATTCATACGTGCATTGATGATCGCTGCAAATCTTGTAATCGTCGCAATCGGTATCTTTGTAGCATTCGTAATCGCATTGGCCTTTCTGACATATTTTCCCATCAAAGCAGTCTTCGTTGGATTCGCATTCGGGTTTGTCGTCTGCTTCGCATTTGCCCGATTTGCATACCTTGCCGTCAGGGCACTCCGCATTGGATTCGCACTCAGGCTTGTCGTCTGCTTCACATTTGCCCGATTTACAGACTTTGCCCCCCTTGCAGTCGGCATCCTTTGTGCATTCGGGGGTGGGTTCCGCCGACTTGGGCTCACACAGATTCGTCTCCGGGTTGCATATTTCTTCTTCGGTGCACATGTTATCGCATGGCGTGGTTTCGTGACTTCCGCTGTCTTCGCATCCGTAGATGGCAAATGTTGAAATGGCTGTCATGGCGAAAATGAGAGCAAATCGAGTTGATTTCATAATGACACCTCTGTGTTCATGACTCCAAAACGGAGAACATCTATTAAACCAGTGAACTTATCTTTGCGGATGGGGGGCGTGCTATGGCGACTGCGCCGCCATACGCACTGCCTGTTTTGCTATGGGTCTGCGCCCCATACGCAAAACACCATGCATGACGGGCGTATTTTCGCAAGCAGGGCTGGAATTTCCTGCTCTGCCTGCGAAAATAGCCCGGCAAATCAAACGGCGTATCGGCCATAGGCCGATAGCCGTTTAACCCCCAGAAACTACAAAATATCGTACTGACACTTATCGGAGTTCTGGCTCAGAGTCCCGGTTGTGTACGAGAACTGAACCTCAATGTCGGCCACGTTATCCCATTCGATATCCTTGTTCTCACCATAATTCGGGTCGAACACGATGGTATAGGTTGCCATGAGCGGATAACCGTTGAGCCCCTTGTAATTGGTTACATTCGAAAAATCGGGCATTGACTCCAACTGGTAATCCTCGCCCTCTGGGACATTGAACAAGCTCACGTTGACGCTGTCACCAAATGGATCGGTATTGAATGTCGAGTATTTGCCGAAAGTCGTGCGGTTACCAATCGATTTGGTGATGGCTTCGATGTTGGAATGGCACGAAAGCAACTGGCTCTGGCCGCCATAGAACAACGTAACGGCAGGAGCGGCATCGCCTTTTGGACGTATTGGCTGACCAGACTTCGAGACGAAACGAATGCGGATATCGCTGATTTTGGCGTTACACGATCCCGCGATGTTTGCAAAGCTCTTGTTCAGGCTGAACGAACCGCTGTAATACTCACCTTTTTTGAGCATATCTCCGATCTTACCATCGACAGAGTAGCGCGTCTGGGCGCTGATGGGCAGGTTGCCGGCAGCCAGAATCGAGTGGAAGCGATCGGCGGGCGTCAGGCCATCTACTACGTCATCGGCAATACCCATGCGATTGCGCATAGAGATCGTCACGGTGTTATCAGATTCGTTGCCGGATCCGCAGCGCAGCGTCAGGTCATCGATCTGCTCCTTAAGCAGAACAAGATCATTCGTCCCGCGTGCCGTATAAATTGATCGACGCAAATCGACATAGGGCCGGACGGTCAAATACTCGACAGCCGTCAGGTAATCCGAAAGATCATTGCGGGCCGATTCAATATAAGTTTCGGCCAGCTCGAGATCGCTTGCATGCTGGAAGTACTTGCTCGCAGAAAACTCGATATTGCTGATTTCCTGATATCGCTGCATCTTGTTGTTGAACTGGTCGGCCAGAAGCTCGGCTTCCAGAGCAATGGTCAGATAATTGATCTTGGCACGGTAAACGGCCATTTCCTTGACCTTGACATCTTGCAGAAGCTTAAACAGGTCAAGCGCCGTATTGCGGAACTCGTTGCGCATGAACTCGAAGTTCTGTTTGTCGCGTTCGTAGGCATCTTTACGCGCATAATCTTCTTTGAGCCATTCGACATCGCTTTCAAGCTTATTGATGAGATCTTGATAATATGATTCGTCATGCCCACCCTTCTCAACAATTTTTCCTTCATCATCCAGGCCGAGGTTCGAGATAGCAACAGCCAAGTTATATTGTTTTTCGGCAATATCCTTCTCGAGCTGACGATCCATTTGGTCAATGCCGAACTCAAAATTGATCTCAGCCATCTGGGCAGCAAAATCGGCCGCTTCAGCAGCAGTCTCAAGCTGAACCTTCTGTTTTTGGAGTTCCGCTTTGGCACCATCGCTTTTAGCAGCATCGGTATATGCTTTTTTGGCAGCAGCCTTTGCTGCAGCTGCGTCTATATTACCAGAAGGATCCAACATGACACCAATTGAATGATCATTTCTTGGTGTGGTGTTATACATAATGGCTTTGAGCATATCCCGTTGGAGATCGCTATCGGCATTGTCAATCGCTGTATTTACCTGAATACCTTTCAGGTTGGAGGCATGAATGACCGCAGCAGCGGCATTCTGTGCTACCATATTGATGGATGCGACGGTGGCCCAATTACTATAGGCGCCTGACGTCAGAGTGTATTCTTCCTCCATTTCTTTCAATTCCAATTTCGAAATTTCATCATTCAACGCCATGATATTATTTTGATATTGTGCAATGTCCTTCAATTTATTATGAATATTTTCGACATGCGTCTTTCTCTCTTCATTCCAGTTTGCAATGTTTTGGGCATAGGCATCGAGCGTTTCAAAGTTGTTTGCCACTTTTTGGGCATGGATCTCGTATTCAGTCACAGCCGTCTCGTAATCAAGTACAGCTGCACGGTAATCGAGAATGGCAAGCGCAGCCTTACTTTGGTTACTGCCAACCTGGGTTACCTCAAACTGGTTGTTAGTCATTTTTAGACCGCCTGCACAAATTGGATCCTCTATTGCAACGGTCGTTTCTGTACCTGTGCCATCCGTCTTCTCTTTTACTTTGAAGCATTTGCTGTAATCCAGAGCCATTTTGATGCCAGATTTACGTTTGCCTGGAGTATTGTTATCATCATTGAGGTCGGTCTTGGTATCCAGCGTATTTTCAATATCAATCTGATTGCCGGCTGCATCCGAATAGGTGATGCTGTCTTTCGATTGAAGACTGAAACCGCATGCATAGACATCGGTAAATATCTTGCAGTTTTTTTGCTTCTCAACCGTGTCACAGTCGGCGGGATAGCCACACAGATTCACGATTTGTGACCGCAGGTCTTCAAGTGCAGTCAGGTAATTATCCTTATTCTTAGCTGCCTCGAGCGCTTCGGCATCCATGCGGTCAAAGATTTCCCCCCGACGCTTTTCGGCGTTAGCAACAGACTTTTCGGCCGCTTTTTGGAGCGATCCTAAAGCCGTGTCGGTCAGATTTGTGACGACACGCGTATCTCTAAAGATTTCGCCGTCGCGCATAAAGACAAGCGACTCAAATGGCTGATCGAGTGAAGTGATCTTATTGATGGTGCTCACGAGATTGCTGCCATAGCCAGCATTGAGTGATGCAGCGTCAGCACCGAGATTGATTTTGGACTCGATGAGGCCGGCAAAATACAGGTCGAACAGCGTCATGCGCAATTCACCAGCTGCGGCAAGGCGCGCAGAATCGTCCTGGGTCAATACATCATGTCGGCGAGCGCTCAGACCAAGCCCTTCGGCTACCGATTGCCACGTCTGTGAAAGCTCACTCAAAATCGTATTGCGATAGGAACTGACTTTAGTAACCTTGTCTGCTTCCTTAACACTCATCACCGTCTGGGCCAGCATTTCGAGTGCAGTCTGCATAAACTGTTTGCCCATGATGTCGTGCTGTACGCCAAGTACTTCTTTGTTATAGCGAGCCAAAAGATCGTTGTTAAACTTGTTCATAACGCTGGACGCAAACGTCCCATCATAAACAGCGCCCTTTAGCCAGGATTTGCGAATTTCGGTATCATTGTTCCAGGCAATATATTCCTGGGCAAGATACGATTCACGCATGATGCTAATCCACTCGCTCATGACGGTAGCTTTTTCGTCGATGGTTTCGAGTTCATTATCCAGGAATTTGCGAGCCAGTAGATCGGCACCGCATACAAGTTCGGGGCGCTCGTCACAAATATGGCATTCTTTCATGCCACAAACTTCCATGAAATCCTTGAAATTATGAATCTCTTTTGTGCCATTATCGCAAGAAATCTCGACGGTTTTGTCTGTATTACCACTCTCCGTATCAGCGACGAGCACGCTTTCCAGCACGGCCGAAAGGCGCGTATTGTCGTGGATGATGCCTTCAACTGAATTCTGTACACAGAACCAACGCTCATCATCCTTCAGGTCTTCGTAATCCTTTTTGCACTTGTCGAATTTGGACTTATCCGCTTCGCATTGGGCTTTTAAATCTGCTTCCGTGATGCCTTCGCAGCTGCCGCCATACAATTCTTTCCGCCGGTTATCCGCATATTTCAACAGTTTTTTGGTAGTCTGGTTCGTGCAAATCTGAATGGGGGCGTCTTTGACATCGCGGATCTTTTGGGATTCGGGGGTATGAGACTTGGCTTTTTTGGCGATATCATCATCGAACCACCCTGCAATCGTAACGTTAAACTCTCCCTGCATTTCAGAGATGTTCCAACTGCGTTTGAGCACGCCGTCTTCGATGGCGCTTTCGCGGTAGAACCCCGTCATATCATCTTTGAGCACACCGTAAAAAGTCAGAGACGTTGGCTCGTAATCAGAGAACTCGATGCGCATAGCGCGGTTGAGCTTATGTCCCGGGGTGATGAGTCTGCTGTTTTGAATGGCAAATTCGTTCGATGAAAACTTCGCTACATAGCACTTTGTCTGAGAAAGACATTTCTTGGGGTCTGATTCTTTCGCCATTTCGACAACCGACCACCTTTCTCCGATTTCATTGCCTTTCGCATCGACCGAAGCCAGGGGCGAAAAGATATCCGCACCCGAAGAGGGCAGATAAATCTTTATTTTGGTGATTGCATCAAAGTTTTCCGGATTTGTGGGTTCAACATCCAGATACATGCGGATGGGAAGCGGACTGCCCGAAAGGATGGTATCGGGTCTAACATTTCCCGTGTAATAGCCTTTGGCTTCGACTGGTTTGATCAGCGTTCCGGCGTAAGAGCCGGCACTCGAAATAATTTCGTAATTTGTCGGTTCGAGATCACTCGTGCTGTTCTGGCGAAGAAGTGACTTATTTCTTTTGTGTAACTTGATTGCTTTGACGTCAATGT
The DNA here is from genome assembly GCA_017613855.1 of Pseudomonadota bacterium. The sequence continues at coordinate 6,931 of JAGACY010000153.1, read as the reverse complement.
CAAAGTCGTATTGATAGGTTCCATCCGTTTTCTTTATCGATTTAGCAGTCTTGAGAACGGGAAGCCCCATGCCCTCTACCTTAACAGCATACTGCACCTTGCCAATCGAATCGGCCGCAGTGATGTTCAACGTCTTGGTGTCCTCGGTGACAATACTGGTGTATGGTACAGTGGACTGAATCCTGACCTTCTCCACAGTGGTGTTATCTTCATTTTTCTGCCCCAGAACGCTATAAACGACATCCGTCATTCCCTCTCTCTTGGCCTTCAACTCGAAAGCAGCCAATTTTGCGTTCTTTTCTTCTTCCTTCAGGGAATCGCCGGCGGCCTCAATTTCATCTGTCACGCTCTGCAAGCCTTCCAAATAGGACTGACTGACACAGCGCCCGCGCGATGCCTGGCAGTAATAGCCGCTGCCGCAATTCAGGCCCAGTTCCTGGTTGCACTGGACGACGCACTGATTGTTAAAGCAGAATGCCCCCTCCATACAATCGGCGTCCAGCGAGCATCCTTCCTGCGAATTCATGTCGCGTGTTATCACAAACGAAACTTCTGGTTTTTCCTGTTTGCAACTTTCATCCTGGCACGGCTCTTCGTCACCAGAGTTTTTCTTATTGTCAGAGCAAGCGCCCATAGCCATTGTCAGTGCCATAAAGGCACAAATAAACAGTGATTTCTTCATAATCCTCCAAGGGAATGCGTGACTGACGGCCATCAGCTTATTCAGCCGTCCTTATTAAATTGCGCAGGTATTATACATTTATCTCCTAGCCAATTAAAGATTTTTTTATTATAATTTTTTTTGTAACTATTCAGCCGGGACTCTGCCCCAGACACCGCAAAAGGGCTGTGCCTTTTGAAATCCACACTATTTTCCGATGAATATTATACGTTTGCGTTCGCTGGTATGGAGTGGGATTTTTTCATTCCAAACAATTCCATTACGTTTTCTTATGTTTTGCGAATTCGAATGCATTGTTCATTAAGAAAGGCAGGGTGACAATAATTTTTAATATTTTGGGCTATAATCATTACCATGATACACAATGATACACTTCTGGATGTAACTTATATCTTCGAGTGGCAAATGCCTTCGCTGGCTGCGATATTGCGTAAATTCAGAGTGTCCCTGGCCATGTCAGTTTTTATACACCTCTCACTCATAAAGCGAATATACCTACCGGGCATACAAAATGCTGTTTAACGAAAATTAGATATACTGTTTTTTATGGTTGTGCAAAGGAGCCTTGCCCCCCCAAAACGCGCCCCCGAAAGAGCGCAAATTAACCTAGCTTTATTTCGTCTTTCTATGAGTTGTCATCAGAGTCAAATACGAACGGATAATCAATACTAACTCTGCCGCCCCTTGGAGAAGGGAACCTCCAATCATTGATGGAGCTGATTAAACAATTTTCGATATTTTCATTGTAAATTTCTCGTTTGTTCTTATTTTCATAGGACACATCTGTACAGGTTGAATCAGTTACTTTCCCTGTTTCCAATATTGTCCATTTCATCACATAAATAAGCCTGCCGCCGGTATAAGGGATTTTATCGATGTCTTTTTCGAAGCATGCGCGAATTTCATCTGAGTGCTTACGAACGATTTTCTGTATTGTGCGTTTGTTGAGTTCACCATGAAGTGGACCGTCATTGTCGGCAGCTTCGACATCTTCCTCTGACGAATCGGGATCATCCGTTGCTGGAGCACTGTCTTGTGCAACAGATTCCTTCACTTCGGCTGATTCGTTTAGTTCAGCATTCGTTGCCTGCTGTTCACTTTGCCCCTGTTCGAGCGATGCTGATTGATCTTTTGGAAGTGAATTCACCTCAATATCACTGGATTTCCTGCATCCGCAAATACTTAAAACAACGATTACTGCAATCCAGAGAAGTGACTGTATTTTCATAAAACTATCCTTTAAAATTCAAAAAGCCAAGCAGACGTGCCATATCATTTTGCCTGGATTTTGTATAGTGCTGACAAAAAAAGTCGCCGTATGCAATAGGCGGCTTGCCGCAAGCGTATCTGCCCGAAGGGCAGATAGCAGCGGAACAAAGACAAAAAAAGCGCCCCGAAGGGCGCAGATTCAAACCATCGAATTAATTATTGCTACCGGCTTCAAATACGAACGGGTATTCGATAGCGACGATGCCACCACCTTTGGGAGCGGGGAATCGCCAGTATTTAACCGAGTTCGCGACACAATTTTCGACGTTTTTGTTTTTAATGGTCGATTCCTTAACAAGGGCCTTTGTCACGGACCCCTGCGGAGAAATGAGCCAGTAAAGTACGACACGGCCGTTAAGGCCTTTGATTTTGTTCAATTCTTTTTCGTAGCATGCGCGAAGCTCGCCAGAGTGCTGACGAACGACCTTTTGAATGATACGTTTGTCGAGCGCACCCGTGACTTCGGGGTTTTTCATCTTGACCTGAGGACGAGCCTCGCCTTTGACGCCAAGATTTGCATTGTACCCCTGGGAAGCAGTGCGGATAGCGCCGCCGCCGCCACCGCCATTAGGGCCAAAGCCACCAGCGCCATAGCCGCCCATTCCGGCACCGCCGCCGCCAGTACCGCTCGCACCGAGACCATAACCGGCAAATGCTGCCTGTGCATTGGCATCGAAGCTCGACCAATCGAGGTTATCGAGATCCATGGCATTGCCGACAGCCAGCATTGAGTTCATGGCATTGGCCTGAGCCAAAAGGCCCGTGGCCTGAGCAGCACCAATGGCTTCGCCTTTGGACATGCCGCTGCCGGGGGTAGAGGCATCATTGGCAGCCGTATTGGCAGCAAATGGGGTATCGGGCGCATCCTTAGTCAGTTCAACCTCATCCTGAGGATCTTCCTCTTCGGGTTCGACCTCTTCGGGAATGTCTTCCTGGATGTCTTCGGCGACCGGTTCTTCGACGACGACGGCAAACCTCGACGTATTGAGAATTCGATCGACCATGAGCGCATCGGCTCGGTTGGTAGCAAACAGGATGACCGAGAAAAGGGCGAAGTGAATGAGAAGTGAAGCTGCTAAGCCGCCGTAATTGGACGAAGACAGGCTGAACAGAGGCGCAGCATAAGGAACGGCATCGACGAAGTGCACGAGAATCGAGACTTCACCAAATACAAATTTAGCGCGCGTCTGCCCGGTCATCTCACAGGCGAGTGAGCCCGGAGCAACCGGCACGCTGGCACTGGGCGTACGGAAATCCGCAGAGCTGGCATCTTTAAAAGCGATTTTATTATCGCCGACGAGGACAAAGCCATCGTATGCATTGTTAAAGAGCAGCTCCCAGGTGTTGCCGACACACTGCGCCACCGCAATTTTACTGGACTTATCGAGCGCAAGTTTATAGTCGCACGTCTGATCTGAGCCAACCGTAATCGTGCTGCCATTCTTAGCATCGTATTGATCGATGCTGAGAACCGTATTGCGCCAGACCATAGCGACTTCCAGCTTGCAATTGCCAGATTTGCCTCGGGCAGACAGGAAACGCCGTTCAAAGGTAACAGGACGTTTTTTCTTTTTGATAATCGTTGTTACCGGAGTTTTAGCCAGGAAACGAGAAGCACCGGGGGCATTTGCAGAAAACCCATTGGCGGGTGGTTTCGGCACATGCGCGGGCCCAATACTGTTTTCAGAGACCTGGAGTGTTCCAGATTCTGAATCAACCATTCCGAAGTTCATCATTTGACCCTCCATAAAGACCTGAACCTTGTCTTGCGAACGTTCAGGTGTTTGTTGAATTACCAGCCCTCCCCAACTGGGGAAGCTGACCAAGAAATCGTTTTCTCAGTTTCATAGTCTTCCTTCCTGAATTTCATCGTTGTTGAATTTGTTGCGTTCCTAGCTATGTAAAGTTATGACAATGCCACCACGAGCATTGCCAAACTAAGTATCAAAGTTATGATTGCAGCTGTTATTAAGCGCTGCAGCTTGAGTTACTGCATTCTATTATTATATTTTTTTCAGTTTCACCCCTTCAGGGTGATTTTATAGGTGGAATTTCTTTCCCCGGGGTTATGCCCTTCGGGCTCACCCCGGGCTGTGACATTTCGCCCCTTCGGGGCTCGGTTAAGCGATGATTTGATTATATCATCATATTGATATTGTTATTATTCTACCATGTATCAATATTGTAGAAATCTGAGCAAGACTGAGGTTCAAGCTTAAATTCAAATGGATATTCTACCTGAGCCATACCGCCGCCTTTGGGTGGAGGAAATCTCCAGTATTTAACCGAGTTAACAACGCAATTTTCGACATTCTTGTTTTTGATGGTCGATTCTTTAACAATGGCCGTTTTCACAGCTCCCTGTGGAGATATGATCCAATCCAGCACGACACGACCATTGAGACCTTTGATCTTATTCAATTCTCTTTCGTAACAGGCACGAAGCTCACCGGTGTGCTGACGAACGACCTTTTGGATAATACGTTTATCGATCGCGCCAGTAACATCTGGTTTTTTCATAACGATTTTGGGAGTGGCATATTTTTCAGGATGTCTTTTAGATTCTCTTTCACATGTTTCCAGCTGTTTTTTATATAATTTTTTACGTTCCTCCATTTGCTTTTTGTATGCTCTTTCCTGTTCCTCCATTTGTTTTTTATATTCTCTTTCCTGTTTCTCCCGTTCTCTCTTTTGTTTTTCAGCTAAAGAAACCAAAGTGGGCAGTTGTTTTACCATTTCGAGGAATTCAATCCGATAAAGGTCAGATTCAACACTCGTGAGCGGTTCGAGAAGTTTTCGAGCACTTTCGTACGTCGATGAGCCTTTAAAATCGGAGTGATTCAACAGCATGCCGACTTCGGCAACGGCTGCCGCGAACTGAATATTTTCGGACATCTGAGTACTCACCTGCGACGTAATAACATGTTTGATCTCCTGACTGGTATTTTCGTCAGGCTTTTTGTAACGCACCGCGAGTGTTGCAAGATCCTCGCTGGGCACACTCTCGATTTTTTGGTAAGTGCTTATAGTTTTCTCAACTTTGATATTGGAGCCAGCAGGGACGATTTCATAGAGTACAGTCATTTGCTGATTGGCCCCAATTTCACCACCGTCTTTTTTGTCATCTTTAAAATCTTCGGTGTTGAGTTTTCGGGTTTCATAGCCGATGAGGCGATATCCCTTGACTTTAGAAGGATTGAAGTCAATTTGGAATTTGACATCTTTGGCAACAGTAAAGAGCGTCGATTCGCGGTCTTCAATGAGGACGCGTTTTGCTTCATTAATTGTATCAATATAATGATAACTGCCATTGCCATTGTCAGCCAATGCTTCCATGCGGTTATCCTTGAGATTTCCCCAACCGAACCCCAGGATAGAAAGGAAAATTCCATTTTTACGTTTTTGCTCGACATAGGCCTTGAGTTCATTTTCGCTCGAAATGCCGACATTGAGGTCGCCGTCCGTCCCCATGATGATGCGGTTGTTGCCACCGGGAATGAAATATTTGGCGGCTTGTTCGTAGGCCATCTCGAGACCACGTTCGCCATAGGTACTACCATCAGCCACAAGGGCATTTACGGTTGCTTCTATTATTTTTCTATCCCGCACGGGGTTTGCTCCGCTCAAATGCAACTTTTCACTCGATGCATAAGTCACGATCGATATTGTATCGTTTTCGGTAAAGCTATCGAGCGATTCTATGATGGAACGCTTGAGAAACGGAAGCTTATCCTCGTCATCCATCGACCCGGAAACGTCGATTAAATAAACGATATTCGAGCGAGGGATTTCTTTCAGCTTCGGAGTCTGCATACCAATGAGCAGCAGCTGAGTACCTTTATTCCAGGGGGTATTAACCAACTCTGTAGTCATGGAGAAAGGCTCACCTTCTTGGGGATTGGGATAATCGTATTTAAAGTAGTTCAGCATTTCTTCGGTACGAAGAAGCTGATCGATTGGAGCTATATGTAGATTTTGAATATAGTACCTCAAAATGCTGTAAGAGGCAGTATCGACATCGGCTCCAAATGTGGAGAACGGCGAATTGAGGACATTCTTAAACTGATTAGGCTGAAAAGAACGAAATTCATTTTCATTCAAGCCCGCAAAGGGATCGCCAAATTCTGGAGCTTGATAGCCACCGATGTAACCGCCACCGCCGCCACCGCCGCCAGGACCAAAGCCACCAGCGCCAAAGCCGCCCATACCTGCACCACCGCCCCCGGTACCACTGGCACCGAGGCCGTAACCAGCAGATGCTGCCTGAGCAGAAGCATCGAAGTCAGACCAATCGAGCTCCATCGAATTCAAAGCATTGGCCTGCCCCAATAGACCCGTAGCCTGAGCAGCCCCAACGGCCTCGCTCTTGGACATGCCCATATTTGCAGAAGGGGCAGCATCGGCTGCAAAAGGCGTGTCTTCCTCAACATCTTCTTCCACATCGGCTTCGTCTGGTTCAGATGTTTCATACTCCACTGATATTTCTTCATCTACCTGAGATTCAGTTTCTATTTTTTCTTTCTGCTGAGTACATCCCCAAAGTAAAGCAACGACAGAAATGGAAATGGCCAGTAAGGTTTGAATATAGGTTAACATGGTGAATTCTCCTTTGTTAATGCGTGCTGTATCGCGAGTAAATGATGAATTTGTTATGGACATAGATCATTACAGCAACAATAGAAGCGCCGCATGACAGTGGGGCAAACCCCACTGTCAAAAGCCACAATAACGGACTCACATTTCCTCTACATCTTCGAACTCAAATGTATATTCGACCGTAGTGACTTTATCTTCTACTGGAATGTAAAACTCCCAGGTTTTAATTTGGTCGGTAATACATTTTTCGAGGCTCTCATTATTAAGCGTCGACTTTGTGATCATGACATTTTCAGGATCACCTTTGGATGTTATCTCCCATGAAGCGACGATAGAGCCATTGAGATTTTCTTTCTTACCATCCCTGTCCTGATAACAGTCCGT
>JAGACY010000152.1 GCA_017613855.1 Pseudomonadota bacterium | reverse complement strand
GTCAACTGCGGCGGATGTGGTCAGGTCTGTGAAACTACTTGCGAAAGTGGCGTTTGCAAACCCGCTGAACCCGAAAATGATATGTTCGTTGTCGAGATCGCCAGAAAGTACCTGTTCGAAACCACGCATAAGTGCACCTACGATCTTAGAGATGTCATTCCCTACTTTGTCGATTATTATGACCAGGGGGCATCGTTCAATTATGGCTATGATAAGAACTGTGCAAGCTTTGTTGGCTCTATGTTTAAAGAAGCCGAGATCTTTAGCCCGGGCGAAGGCCGGCAGATGGTTTCGCAATATAGATCGATGTGCGAAGATAAACATGAGCATGGCTATCACATCGTCGATAATGATAAAGCCCGGCCTGGCGATATTTGGTACAGCAACTCCCACGTAGAAATTGTCGTCGAAACTGATCTTGACAATTCGCGCCATAAACTCATCGGTTCAAATAACTATAACTCGAATGACACCGTTGAGTGTCTGCAAAATCATGATACAAACAGCAAGCTCTCGTCCGATCCTACCGATTATCAGCGCGTCACCGAACAATATCGTGCTTTTGGAAAAGGGAAGATCTGCTCGAGATACGAATGATTGGCGATGTTCAATCATTGGAGGAGGCATTGATCCTTCGATAGGTGCTGCGCACCAACCGAGGGCTACACGCCATGAAGTACGAACAGACTTCATGGCGTGTAGCCCTTTTATGGCTAATTAAAATTCGATAATCCTGGGACGAACGATACAGAAACTTCCCCCACGTTCATCTGAAGATTACTCAGGAATTGCATCCCTAAAGGATTGTGGCATTAAAATGTCGTTTTTATAGAAACGAAGGACTTTTCTGACTTCTTTACTGGTATTGACATCTTTAAAGATCTTAATCAGGTACTTGGATATATTTTCTTTCTGAGCATCATCTTTAAAGAAGAGGATATTTTTACAAACTTCATTGACTGCCAATGCTGTTGGTTGTGTGTGGCTTCGAGGGGTTTGGGCAAGGTAGTGAAGAATGACCTTGTATGTTTCTTTATTGACATCTAAAGCGCAGGAACGAAACAACCGGCTTATATAGATATGATGTATTGGATAAAAGTCATTCTTGTCAAGAATGGCCTGGTATCCGAGAAGCGTGTTGTTGCCAAATGTGTCGGTTTTACTTAGAAGCTCTGTGATATTTTGGAAAGAAGTGAGCTTCTGAGAATAAGAATAAAAGGGAGAGTCTGTATTTTTATCCACATTGGAATTATGATTTTCGTTGTTATCATTGTTAAGTGTTATTTTTTGATTGAAATCAAAATTTGAAAAACTGCGGTCGATGATATGTGTCAAATATTGAAGATCAATGAATGGCAAGGGGAAAGGCATGCTCGTTACCATATCATAACTGTTCATGTTTTTTAGTGAATAAAGGATTGGCAGGGCATCCCGCAGCTTGTAGTGATTTTCCGGTTCGATATCCGTTAAAAATGAATGGATGATATTCTCTTTTCGCTTGTCGTCTGGTGGATTAAAAGAATAGCTCACTTTAAAGCATGGTGTCGGCAGGCAGATATAAAGCTGTGGCTGTTCCGTACGGATGTTGATATCAAAATCATGATATTCGATATATTGAATATCTACAATTGTTGCAATGGTTTTGCGGCCATTGCAAAACAGCTCCTTAAAATCGTTCGGCAGATGGAGAAGTTCCCTACTGGATAAATGACTTGTAGTTAGGGAGCTTCTCCGATTGTCAAGATCCACTTCTTTGTTGTGAATCGACTTTCTGAGCAGTGGTTCGAAAATATACCTATATAATGGGAAAATCCCCCAGATTGAATAAAATAGAATTAAAAAGTAGAAAACGACCAGAGCAACTACAACCAATACCAGCCTCCAAAAACTGATGCTGAACGGAAGCACACCAGTTTTATGCAGTACTGTAAAAAGGATTACCGTAAAGATGATCGAAAGAATATTAATATAATGGTCCCCCCACTTGTCCGTCTTTTCATAATAGTTTTTAGATACAGAAAGCAAAACCGTATTCGGATCAAATTCAGGCATCGCTTCTTCTTTTGTATCATTGGGGTTTATATCAACAAAATGTCGATACACCTCAGGAAACGGGCGCGGTGTGCTTTCGGGCAGTTGCTGCCAAATATCGACATTGCCAGTCTGGCAGATGCTTTCTACAGCTTCGAGGCGTTCTTCGTAGGATTGGGTGTAATTGTTATTCGATAGGACGCGTTTGTGGGCTGCAGTGGTTTCCTTCTCTGTTTCTTCGGAATTGCGCAAATGTTCAAACTGCTTTGTGATCTCGGGGATATCCGAGAGCCTTTGTTCGACTTTGGGTTCGAGCATTTCGCGCAGCAATTGCACAAGTGCATGCGGCTTGTCCTGCATTAAGGGTTCGAAGATGAGATAGAAATCCTGTGTGGGGATATCGGCTGGATGAATGCCGGTAATGAGTTGGATGGCAACTGCACCGAGTGCATAGATATCGCTGGCGGGGACGGGTTTGCCCATGAGTTGTTCTGGGGGCATAAAACCGATAGTACCGGCAACGGTCGAACCGCCGCCTTGCACCTGTGGGTTTGCCACTGCCCCAAAATCGATGATGGTGACTTTGCCGTCGGGCGACAGCATGATATTCGATGGCTTAATGTCACGATGGATAATGGGCGGCTCATGGCGGTGCAGTTGATCGATAATTCTCAATGTTTGTATTAATATATCATAAATTGCATCGAGCGTAAAACGGTGACAGTCCTTGATCAACTGTGCCAGATTTTTACCTGGAATATATTCCTGGACGATATAAGCGCACGGCGGATTGTCGTCGAGGCATTCTGCTGCCTCATAGAATTTGGCAACGCCGGGAATATCGAGCGATTCGAGTACTTGCGCTTCCCTTCGAAACAAATCGTAATCTTTCCAGTTATGAATGGAATGAATGTTGATCTGTTTGATGACGACTTTTTGATTATCGGCTATTCGCGTGGCAGCATAGACGTTGCCCTGGGTGCCATGGCCGATGATGTTTCCCCACTGGTAAGCATCTTTAAAAGATTGATAGGATGGACTTTGTGTGGAGTCTGTGGATTGGGATTGAAGGGGAGTTGGTTGATTATCCATAGTTTTTTAGTATTATGGTTATTGCTCATTTAGTGGTTAATGCAAGATTTCAAGGATAATATATTCTCATTTGACTTTTGCGCCTGCGTGGCGGGCGGTCAAGGGGGGGTAAAAATACGCCGCGTATTGCACAGCAACAGCGGCGTTAGGCGAGTGTATTGGCCGTAGGCCAATAGCGAGTAGAGACGTGCAATTTGCACGTCTCTGGCGACGGCGTATGTGCAAAGCACATAGCCGCGCCACCCAAATGTATTAATATATATTATTCAGCGAGCCATTGTTTAAAGGCATCGAGGTTATAATCGCGTCCCAGGAAGTTGCGGACCATATCTTTTGCGTCGAGTGCGCCGCCGACGGACAATATATTATCACGATATTTATGAGCCGTTTCGACATTGAGCAGGCCGGCCTGATGGAAAGGAATGGCGAGGTCTTTGGCAATGGCGAGTGACCACATATAAGTATAATACATCGAAGAATAGCCGTTCAGGTGGCCGAAGGATGCGAATGTATCGTCGCCTTCATATTGTTTAAAGGGCGAAGTTTTGTCGAATACTTCCTGCTGTGTTTTGAGCAGGTCGATATTTTCGGGATTGCCCTTATGATATTCGTAGGACAGTGAGGCGTAGGAAATCTGGCGCATATTGAGGACGCCCTTGCCGACATCGTCGGATTTCTTCATCTTTTCTACGAGTTCCTGAGGAATGACCTCGCCCTTTTCGTTGGTGGCGAAGCGTTTGAGAACGTCGTAATCCCAGGCCCAGTCTTCGAAAAGCTGTGAGGGGGCTTCGACAAAATCCCATTCGCAGCTGATGCCGGACTGTTTTACCCAGTGATGGCGGCCGGCAAAGAGCTGGTGCAGGAGATGGCCGAATTCATGGAAGAAGGTTTCGACATCGCTGTGTTCCATGAGTGCGGGGTTGCCCGGAGTGGGTTCGGGGAAGTTGCAGACGAGTGTGGCGGCGGGCAGCTGCAGGCCTTCGACGCCGCTGTACATGCCGAAGCTGGCAGCGTGGCCGTATTTGCCGGCGCGTGGGTGCATATCGAGGTAGAAGCGGGCGATGAGTTTATCATTTTCGTAGACATCGTAGGCTTCGACTTTGGGATCCCAGACGGGGCGGTCGGACTGCTGGAAGCTCACGCCATAGATAGTGCTGGCGACATTGAGGATGCCGCGTTTAACTTTTTCGTAGGGGAAATACTGGCGCACCGACTGGGCATCGAAATCGTATTTCTGTTTTTTGAGGGCTTCGATGTAATAGAAGCGATCCCACGAATAGAAGCCGTCGGTATCGGGATTGTCGGCTTTTTTGAGCTGCATGAGTTCTTCGATTTCGGCATCGGAGCGTGGCTTGGTGATTGTTGCGATTTCGTTGATGAAGCTTTCGATGGTTTTGGTGTCTTTGGCCATCTTGTCATACGAATTGTAGGCAGCCCAGTTGTCGAAGCCGATGAGCTTGGCGTATTCGTAGCGCTGTTTGAGGAGATTTTTGAAGACCTCGTCGTTGGCAGGATAGGCACGCTGCGAGAAGATTTTGGCCAGTTCTGCGCGTGTTTTTTCGTCCTTGGCATAATTGAGGACGGGGAAATAATCGGTGTAATCGGTCGAAACCGTGATCATGCCATTTTCGTCGGGGGCATGATTTTTCATGAAGTCTTCGGGAAGCCCGGCGAGTTGTTCGGCAGTAAACTGAATGGTCTTGCGGTCATCGCGGATATTTTTGTCGAAATCCTGGCCGGATTTGACCATGGCGGCATCGAGTTCGGCGAGTTTTTTGCGGGTGGCTTCATCTTTATCAACGCCCGAGAGTTTGTAGGCCAGGAGTGTTTTGTCGACAAAGCGTTTGGCGCGGTCATCGAGGGTCGATTTATCGACGTCGTTCATAGCTGCATAGAGTTTGGGATCCATCTGGACATCGGTCAAGACTTTGGCAGCTCGTGACTGACAATTTTCGGCTTCTGTACGAACGCTTTCTTCGGGATGGGTGTTGGCCATGAGTTCAGAAATCCCCATGATGCGTTCAAAAGCGATATCCATTTCGTTGAAGCGTTCGAGGGTGTTTTCCTGGGTGTGTTTGCCGGTAATGGCAGTAATTTCACCGCGCAGGCGCTCGATGTGACCGAGGTTGATGTCACACAGTTTTTTGGCATCTTCGGGGGTACTAAAGATGACGGGCATGTCGAGCTTTTCGATGCTGTAGACATGGGCAGCTTTGGGAACTTCGACGGGAGCTTCCT
>JAGACY010000151.1 GCA_017613855.1 Pseudomonadota bacterium | reverse complement strand
ACTCATCCTGCAGCCTTTGCCAGAGTTCGATATTGCCTTCCTGACCATAATTCTCGACTTGTTTTAAGCGCTTTTCAAATTCTTCATTCGATAGGGATTTATCGTTAGAATGCGTTTGGCTGCGATAGATGCTTTCAGAAAAGGCATGAAATAATTTTGACAATGCATCGATATCACACAGACGATCGGCGACGTTTGGAGTGAGCATTCGCCGCAAAGCAGCCACCAATGCCGGTGGCATGTTCTGCATGTCCGGTTCAAAAATCAGGTGAAAGTCCTTTACGGGCATTTCTGCCGGTGATCTACCCGAAATCAAGTGCACCGCAACCGCCCCAAGTGAATAAATATCACTCGCCGGTTCGGGTTTGCCCATCATTTGTTCTGGGGCCATATAGCCAAAAGTACCGGCAACCGTCGATCCACCGCTCTGGATTTGAGGATTTGCAACCGCGCCAAAGTCGATCAAATAAACTTCGAAATCATCTCCATCCAATGGTTTGAGCATGATATTCGATGGCTTGATGTCGCGATGAACAATGGGCGGTTCATGCTTTTGAAGCTGATCGAGAATACCTAAAAGCTGTAGAATAATATCGTAAACCCGATTGAGCGCAAAGCGGTGTCCCGCCTTAATCATTGCAGCAAGTGACTGTCCCCGGATGTATTCCTGTACGATGTAGGCACAAGGGGGATCATCTTCGAGGCATTCGATGGCTTCGTAAAACTTCGCGATGCCTTGTATATCCAGGGATGCAAGCACATTCGCTTCGCGCCTGAATAATTCGTATTCTTTCCAGGTTTTGACCGACTCAATATTGAGCTGTTTGATCGCTACCTGAGCCCCGTCTTCGTTGCGCTTTGCAAGATAAATGCGCCCTTGCGTGCCGTGGCCAATTTCGCGAATAATGGTATATTTATCGCGCAAGGATGATTGCGTGATGTCTGCTTTGTGTTCTGCTGTTCTTGGATGCGTTTCGGTTTCGATTTTAGGGGAAAGATTTTCCATTTTCACATGCGCTGTACGGTGTAATAGAATGGTGGCCCGTCTGCGTGGGACAATCGTACAGAGGGGATCTTATCTTAAAAAGAAATTCATGTTTGGATAAAGCTTAAAATGATAAATAATGGCTCTGTTTAACCACCGTGGATATGTTTCGTATCCTTATTGCTTAGAGCTTAGAGCTTTGAGCTTTGAGTGGTGAATTCTTTCTCTAAGCTCCAAGCTCTAAGCTCTGAGCCAGAATTTCAATCTTTCGTGAATAAAACCTCCACACTCGTTAAACAGAGCCTAAATAAATGATAGTCATGCTTGCCTATCGCATTTGGGGTTGACTATATCGTTGGCTGTGACACATAGAGGTGTGTTTGTATCTCCACGGGGGTGCATGGCGATTTGGAACAATGAGATTTATTGATAGGGATGTGATGAATAACAGTAAAGATAAGGGGGCTAACTGACAGTGGGGCTTGCCCCACTGTCAAACAGAGTATTGTTATTTTCTATCCCCGCAACAAAAGTGATTTAGCAGATTGGGATAAAACTGCAAAAGCCTTTGGACAAGGATATAGTGTTGCAAACTTGGACTTTGAGCTGGCTGCACCTGGATGAGAGATAGACGCATGACACAATCAAAAATGGTTTACAAATCATTGGTTATCCTGATTGTCTTATGGATGGCTCAGGCTGGCTGTTCAGATGATTCTGCACAAAATCAAACCACTCCACTGGATAATCTTTCTGTAAACACATGTGATTGTGAAACAGGCAATCACTGCACAGCTTCAGAATTAACGGAATGTAAGAACGAGCCCAAGCCGTGTCCGGATGAATGTCCGGATGATTGTACAAATGGTGTATGCAACTCTCATGAAAAGCAATGCCCATCGGAATGCCTGGATGACTGCACAAATGGTGTATGCAACTCTCATGAAATGCTATGTCCGGATGAATGCCCGGATGACTGCACAAATGGTGTATGCAATCCACATGAAAAGCAATGTCCGGATGAGTGCCCGGATGACTGCACAAATGGTGTATGCAATTCTCATGAAAAGCATTGTCCGCCGGAATGCCCAGAACAATGTGATGAGAATGGTCAATGCCCGGTCGGCTGTCCCGTAGAATGCACGACTTCATGTGATGAGGCTGGAATGTGTATGTGTTCACCTGACTGTAAAAATGGCTGCCATGAGGATGGCACTTGTCTTTGTCCGTCAAGCTGCCCAAATGGCTGCAATATCAATGGTGAATGTGAATGCGAAACAGATAGTGAATGCCCGGTCATGTGCGGTTCAGAAATTGTAAAGAGCGTGTTCTTTTCTTACAAGGAGTTGGATCTTTTAACACCGGATTCCTATGGCGGTCGAAATGAGGACAAAATGGTTGTCTACATTAAGACGGATAAAGCAACTTATAATATAGAGTCTGCTCCCTGTGCGGATGATATCGAATTATCCATAGAGGATCCAACGATTGCAGTCGTCAGTAGAAGTGCAAAATATGCTGTATTTGATGCCAAAAATGTGGGAACGACGACTTGTACGGCTAAATTCAAAGGCCGAACGAGTGTTGCTGGTACCATTACAATACGTGTGCTTGATCCGGATAACCTCAACGATGATTTGACCGCTAAGAATGGCGAAAGTTTCGTTCATCAGCTCAATGGTCCGTTGAAGATGAAAAACAACTTTGTATCGCAGGGCTTTGACTTATATTATAATGAAAGTGATGATAAGACCTTTACTACGTATTTCACAGATTTGGAAGGCGTCAAAATTAATAAAATTGTTTACAAATTTGTCCGCATGAATGTTTTTAAAACCAATGTGGGGTGCAATGAAAACTGCACGCCGATGATTTTTTATGGCGCAGGACATGGCCAGAATTTGTGTGTCGAAAATACCTCAAAAGATGATTATCTATGGTTTTCTAACTATGGTACTTTAACAGAAAATAAAGATAAGGATAACGGGAACAAGTATTCGACGAACGGCTGTACAGACTCGCAAATCATATCCAGAGTAAAATGGGAAGATAATTGGGATAAGAATAAGATTATATATCCATCGGATTCGAAAGAAAATTATTATTATAAAGATGATTCATGCAAAGATGGTTATTATGCTTTTGAATCGGCTTTGGATACCACGAATAATAAATTCGCTTTTAAGGCGACATGTGCAACCGATAATAGAATCTATTTCCGCATCTATCATCTCGATAAAATTAGAGCACTTGAAGATTCAGAAGAGACCTTATTGCGGCCAATTACCTGGATCAATAAAGATAAAGTCATCGAAACCGTTGAACATCCTAAGGTTACTGCTAAAAATCTTTCAAAACTGGAACCTGCACAAAAATTTTCCAAAGCCAGAATTGTCAATAAAGGATATGCTTATCAGGGATTTGATATCGATAATGGCATTCTGTATGTAGTCGCTGGTACACCGGATTGTGCCGATGATAGTTCGCCTTGCAGCAATTACAAATCGAAATTGCGACTTTATCTGTATAAATATAACGGAACTTCCATCGGTGGCAAAAATGCAGAACCACAGGACAATATTAACCAGGATGAAACCATTTATGCCTATAAATTATTGGATCCAGATGATAAAGAATTGAATACTTTAATGAAAAAACTGGATGCAATGGTTAATTATACCGAGAATGGTATTGTGTACAAACATATCGGTTATTTTGAGCCCGAAGGTATTAAGGTTTCGGATGGAAAACTGTATCTCAGTATGACCGTCGTATTTCGCAAAGACGGTGACACGACAAATATCTGGCGGCAATTCCTATTTGTGTATGATCTGCTCGCGCAAAAGGAATGATTCATTCATAAAAAAACGAGCCGTATCGGGCATAAGCCCGATAGGCGAGTTGGCACGGCCATACATGGCCGTGCGACGCGGCGTATGCAATAGCCGCGTCCCAAGACGACGAATGATTACAAGCTTGAACGGGGTGGTTGTGGGTGGTATAATGTGGTTGCGCAATGTTGCGCATACCCAATGGTGCTCAGTATGCCTCAACACGAAGAAGATGCCCTGATTTTGGGCAAAGAAAAGATAAGCAAGCTGCTGTTCAAATTTGCTTTGCCGGCGATTGCCGCAATGGTGGCAAGTTCGCTGTATAACGTGATTGCAGGTATTTTTATTGCCAGCCTGGGGGCGTTTGTCATTGCCGGTGTGGGCATTACCATGCCGTTTATGAATATGGCGGCGGCATTTGGTGCGCTCGTTGGGGTCGGAGCCAGCGTGGTTTGCTCGATTTATCTTGGTGAAAAGAAATACGAAAGAGCGCGCCAGGTTTTGTGCAATCTGATTATTCTCAATTTAGTGCTTGGCATCCTGTTTTCTGTGGTAGGGCTTGTGTATCTTGATCCTATCCTGGTCTTGCTGGGGGCAAGTGAGAATACGCTGCAGCCTGCCCATGAGTACATGGAAATCATTCTTGCGGGAAATGTGTTCGCACACATGTATCTTGGGCTCAACAGCGTTATGCGCGTCAGCGGTTATCCGACAACCGCTATGAACCTCACGTTTTTGTCGGTCGCAATCAATCTGGCATTGGCGCCGTTGCTCATCTTTGTCTGTGATATGGGCGTGCGTGGGGCGGCATTTGCGACAGTGATTGCACAGATTATATGTTGTATCATTCAATTTTATCTCTTTTTAAAAGGAGATAAAGTCGTTTATATCGAAAGAGATAAATTCAAACCTGACTGGGAAATCATTAAACGTTCATTTTTTATTGGCTCTCCTAACTTTTGTACGAACGCCGCTGCATGTTTCGTGGTTATTCTCATTAACAATGCCTTGCTCAATTATGGCGGGGATTTGCATGTCGGTGCCTATACGATTGTCAACCGCATTGCTGCGATGTTTTTTATGATTGTTCTTGGGTTTTCTCAGGGAATGCAGCCCATCGTTGCTTACAATTTTGGTGCTAAACAATACGATCGCATGTGGCAGGCTTTCAAACTGACGCTCAAATGTGCATTTGCTGTGACCATGACAGGTACCTTGGTCTGTGAGTTCTTTCCTGCATTGCTTACTCGCATGTTCGTTGCTCCCGAAACACCGCTCGATTTGGAACTCACCGGGATTACCATTACCGGCTTTAGGCTTATGATGGCGGCTTTCTGGATCATCTGTATTCAGGTGATTGGTTCCAATTTCCTCTCGAGTATGAACCAGCCGATGAAATCACTGGCGCTTTCGTTGACGCGTCAGTTGATTATATTAATTCCCCTCATTATATTATTGCCAAAAGTATGGGGAATTCATGGCGTGTGGCTGTCCATGCCGCTTTCGGATGTTTTGTCGGCCATTTGTGCTGCGCTCGTGATTGTACACGAGTGGCGAAAACAAAAAAATCAGCGTGAGACTTTGGCTGGCCATGTATTCCCGGATGACCGGAAGTCCATGCCTATGATTGAGGGAACAGAAACCAACTAGATGCAGGTTTGCGGTTCTTCATATATTCAGCCTGCTATATATGATTCAATAGACTGTGCTGAATATACGATTAAAGTCGTTTGCAGTTATATCTGTTATGAAGTGTTATAATATCAGCAACACGACGAGTAATACAACGAGAGCAATGCAAACAAGAATCAATAAAAAAATGATGAGTCTTGCTAAAGACCGTTTGGAGGCAAGCTGTTGATTCATACCATCCTCTCCCATCGCGGGCGATGGCATGCCAGCTCCGTTTGTGTTTTGGGCATTGTTGAAGCTGCCCAGTGGTGAGGATGAATAAACGACAGTTTCGAGATTTTTTTGTGGTCCTCTTGCGTTCTGTATGTTCGCGTTGTTTGCATTTTCTGCAGAACCGGTATTGTCGTTGGGGGAGTAGATATCACCTAACTTTTTAACTGCATCATAGAACTCTGAGGCATTCTTGTAGCGATGGGATGGATTCTTTGCGCACGCCTTTTGTATAATGCCTTCGATCGCTGTGTTGTGCAGGTACTGCGGAAGTTTGATTTCTTCGTGATACTGTTTGTATGCAACTTCGAATAGCGTTTTGGCATCAATGGCTCTTTTGCCGACGATGAGCTCATAAAAAATGAGCCCTGCAGCATAGACATCCGTCCAGGGGCCAACGGAACCCATCCGAAGCTGTTCGGGGGCCATGTATTGAGGGGTTCCGAATACCTTTTGGGAACTCATTTGGGTCAGATTTTGAAGTTCGTTGTTGTCGGCGGGGCCAATACCTTTTGAGAGCCCAAAGTCAAGAATGACGACCTGATCCGGGTAGCCTTCCTTTTGCTGAAGCATGATGTTGGCGGGCTTCAGATCCCTGTGAACGATCTGGCGTTTATGAGCTTCCCTGAGGCCGCTCAGAAGCTGAAGCATAAAATTGCGTGCATCTGCGTATTTAAACGGACCTTTGCTCATTAGCCTTTGGTCGACGCGCTCTCCCTGCACGAGTTCCATGGTCATCCATAATATTCCCTGGGGGAGTTTGCCGCTGCTGTATAATCTGACAATATTGGGGTGCTCAAGACGTGAAACTATGTTGATTTCGCGTTCGAATCTTTTCTCTATATCTTCAAGTTCCGTCTTTGCCGAAGGCAGGATGAGCTTGAGGGCTTCTTCGCGTCCAAGTGTGAGATTTTTGGCCTTATAGACTGCGCCAAAACTGCCGCGTCCCAACTCGTTAATAATGGTGTAATGATCAATGGTGTCACCGATGGACGGCAGTTGGTATTGTTGAGCATTCTGCCAACGGTTTTCTTCTTTTTCTACGAAGTGCAGCTCTTTGAAATTCAGTGAGTCGTCTGAGGATGCAGGGAGATCTGGGGGGATTTCTGAGAAATTGTCTTCAATCGGACTAAATGAAACTGTAGAAGCTGTTTCCTCTGAGGAATCCGTTGAGGGAACCGGCATGGAAGAAGTCGTTGAAATATCGATATCCAGATCTTTATTGATCATTCTCTCGATATCGTTCACATCGTGATTGGATACGGTGACAATGGCATCGTTGGATTCTGTTTTGTCGTTGGAATTCATGTTCCCGCTGCTGCCCGGCAAACGGGGGGGAGGCAGTTTTAAATTCTTCGGAACCTTGATGGCTGCGGTTGTGTCTGTATCCAAATGAGGGGCGTGTGGCTTTTGGGTGGTTGATTGATAACCCGCCTCCTGAGCGGCAATTTCCAATGGGCTGGGGGAGGCTTCGGCCACTTCCGCAAATTGGCTGATATCCAGTGCACGGGTCTTCTCAAAATTCTGATTTGTAGCGGATGATTTTCCAAAAGGTGAATTCTTATTGGACGATCGTGGTGGCTCATTTCCCTGATTGTCTTGTTGAGGAAAATCATCCGGCATGTCCATGGTCGAATAGACGGTCGAGAATGCCCTTGTTTTCTCTGAACTTGCGGGGGCTTGTTCACCTCGTTTGTTGCCAAACAGTTTGGGCAGTTTGGGTGACGTCGGATTATTATTTAGGGATGGTAACTGGATAGCGGATACGGCTTTCGTGCGTTCGCCTAAGTCACGATGAGATGTAAGATTATGATTGGAGTTCATTTGACATCCCTAGTTGGACTGCTCAGATCCCGATGGCTGGATACCATTGTGGATGAGAAATTTGGT
>JAGACY010000150.1 GCA_017613855.1 Pseudomonadota bacterium | reverse complement strand
GTCGATGCAGAAAACAGCATCACAGGTCGTCTTTTGATCGATCTCACGGGGGATTGCGCAGAAATCGCTGGCACCGTCCCATTCGATGCCCTAATGAAAAGCAATACACAAAACGTGCAGGATTGCCCCGATGATGAAACCATCGTCTATACCCAGGGATCGCATCAGTTCGAGCGGTCGGTATATCTATCTTTGCTTCATTTGCGTGATGAAGCAGAGAACCTGCAAAACCTCTTCCAATTGGATAGAGATTCCCGCCTGTGGGCAGATCTGGACACCCCAAATACAGTGAATTTAATGCTTTTTGCAGCTTGCCTGCAGTCGGGAGCTACGCTGGTATGTCACGATCCGTCGCATTCGCTCAACAGCATCCGTGATGAGGGCATTACGCATGCTTTTTTGCTGCCAAGTACCCTATCGGAACTCATTCATCAGATAAAAGATCCCGAAGGCTATTCTGGCATGTCCCGAAAATGGCGTGAATTAAGCCTAAAATTCGGCCGCCTTCGGGCAAAGAAAAAAACCGTCTTTGCAGGTGCTATCCAAAAGGCGTGTATCCAACCCTTAAAGAATACCTATTTCCCTGCGATCAGGGCCGTCATTTCATACGGAAACCACTTTGAGCCCGATACCGGTGATTTCTTTTCTTATCTTGAGATTCCCATTTACAATGCCTACACGATAAGTGAGCTCGGATTTGTGCACATCCATGCCTTTATGGGAACCGGGAGTTTTTTAAAATGCATGGACGCGCGCATAAAGATGGGCGTTTTGGCGGTCAAATCAAAGCGCGAGGGACCGTTTATTGACTCGGAGGATCTCGTATTCGAGGATGAACGGTGCGGTTTATGCTCGAAGCGTGCCTATGCCATTACCCTCGAAAACGGCAAACAAGTAGATGTTTCTCCGATGCGTGAGATCTTGCGCCGCGACCCACTCATCGATGAAATCTTTGTTTTCGGGGAAGGCAAACCCTATCTGACCGGTCTCATCTATTTAAATGAAAAAGCGCTGATGAACTGGGCAAATGGTATGAAACAGGATGCCACCTTTGCCGAATTGGCCCAGGATGCACAGCTGTACAAGCACGTCCGGGAAATTGTCGATCGATGCAATATGCGCAGGGCACCTCACGAAAGCATTCAGAAAATCGCCATATTAACGTGTCCGCTTGAGCGCGAACCCCGCATTCTGACCCCTTGTGGTCTGACCCGGCGTGTCGATGTAGAGCGACGATATGCCAAGATACTGGATGCTTTTTATCGAGAGAATTTCTAAATATTAGTTGACTGAGTTTTCAAAATCATGCACTATACGTGCGTTCGCCGGGGTGGCGGAACTGGTAGACGCACCAGACTCAAAATCTGGCGAGGGCAACCTCATATCGGTTCGATTCCGATCCTCGGTATACACAAAAGCGCTCTTTAGAGCGCTTTTTTTTTGCTTTGGCGTATTTGCCGCAGGCAAAAAGCCAAAGCGCCATGGCGTATGGAGGCGCAGCCGAAATAGCCAGGGCCACTCAAATAGAAGATTTTGCCCAGTCGTGACGATTCAGCCGGTGCATTGCCTGCACGTTCTTCGTTATTCACTAAGACGCATTCACTAGAAAGAATGCGCAATTCTTATGGTTATGGCTAAAGAATTGTAGTTCTTGAGCTGAATCGTTTGCCCAGTATGGAATTCGCTAACCATAGGCATTTGATTACTGTAAATATTATGCTATGCTAATCTGGTTGGGTGTTTTGACTTATTGATATGCGAATTCGAGGAGATAACAATGGCACTTTTATCTACACTTAAAACCAAACTGTCGAAACCATTGCTTGGACTTGGCGCGATCAGCGTCAGCACAGTTCTGGCAGCATGTTATGGACCGGACTCTGGTTTTATGGGGCCAGAAGAGTATTGTGAAGATATTTTACAAAGCTGCGTCAAAGAGGAAATCGAGCATTTGTCGCCCCGATGCATAGATTACTGCAATGACCTGAGAGAAAGAAAGGCCAATGGCGAGAATTATGAAGTTCCAGCATGCTGCCCCGAACCCGAAACGCCCGATCCGTCCGGAGAAGCCAAACCAGATGGAGAGTAGTTTCGAGCCCTAATCATGGTCGACATTGGAGGCAATCCCCTTAAAAAACGCCATTTGATGGCGTTTTTTTTGTATCTGACAGGATAACCCAAATAGGGATCGATACCAATCTGCTTGGTGTTCGACCGTGTTAAACTCAGAACGAAAACAGAGCTAACGCATTTAAAAAGTGTATGCCATGAACGCCGTAGGCGTTCCGGCGAGTAGCCCCTGGTTGACGCCGCAGGCGGCTACCGGGGGAGTAAGCAACCACGCATAATGATAACTCCGTAGGAGTTTCCCATAAAAATGCATATCTTTTAGGAATCCCCTACGGGGATCAATTCAATGGGCCCCTCCTAACCCCCGACGTTGCCGGGAGTTGCTCGCCCAAACCCCTGCGGGCTAATTTGGAAAAGTTTATGCCCAAAGTAAATGCGGTAGCCCTCATAACGAAAGCCACCGGTATTTTATTGTAGTCAATTTTGTGTTATGATTGGCAATGCGTGAATGCGCTTTGCCAATAAGTTTTCATATCAACCAATGGAGGGTAAAGATGTCATCCAAACTATGGTCAACGCTCAAAAATAAGCTTACTAAGCCATTGATAGGACTTGGTGCAGTCAGCGTCAGCACAACACTCGCAGCGTGCTATGGCCCACCACAGGGCTACATCGATAATATGAAGCAATCAGAGGAATTCTGCGGAAAAATCTTAGCCAATGGCTGCAAAGATGAAACAGGTAATTTCCCTTATCAATGCAAGGAATACTGCGATTATCTGAAAAACCAAAAAGACCTCGGCAAAGAGGTTGAGATCCCCGAATGCTGTCATTAATCGTTCATGCTTCGGGCAATCATGGCCCAAAACAATTCACACAGCATGGGATGTGAGAGAATAAACAACTCTCCTTCTTATAAAGGCTGATATTGGTGCGCGGATGGTTCGCATCCAGATTTGATGAGAACTTAGAGTCTGTCAGTCAATGACTGCCGGACTCTAAATATCATGCGCAAAGACGATTTAGTACTCTGTCCAACTGAGAGCCGGACTATCCGTATTCAAATAGGCATCTGGATCCAGTCCCATGGATGTAAGCGTTTCATTAAGAGTTTGGACGGGACTCTTAGCTTGATTGTAATATACCTCCAGTGCTTGTTCATTAGCGCCGTTACATTTTCTTATATTTTGTTCCTGAGATTTGCATTTTTGGAACAATTTATCGACACATGCATCAATAGCAGCATCATCACCACTATGATCTTCATAACATTTCTCTTCCAGGTCTTCCTGCTCTGCAAAATAAGAGCTGGGGGTGTTCATCTTACAGCTGACATAGTCGATTGTTTCTGTTTTACATGCGGGCATCTCATTTAAAACCTTCTCACACGAAGGCGTGAATTTTTTCTCAAGATCAGCTTTTTGGTTTTTGGTGAGCTTGTTCATCTGGACAACATCATTCAACCAGGTTTCGCAAAAAGAATCGCCATCATCATCACCCTCATGACCACAGCCGGTAAATGCTGTGACAGCAAGACTCATAGAAAGAAGAACAATCATTTTTTTAAGCATAATACACTCCATTAAACGACAAGTTTTAATTGTCAAAAAAAAAAAAGAAAGCGCCACAAAGGACGCTCTCTTTGCAAAGGAAGAAGAGGTTCGTAATTAGAAATCAGCACCAATCTTAAGGCCAACGCTCATAACTTGTTTGCCTAATTCGCCTTCGACGCCAAACACAAAGAAATCGCCTTTGAGCTGGACACCGACAAATCCACGGTGCAGGAACTGTTGCTGACGACGGAAGACGGATTCGAAAGCATCACCTTTGGCATCCGGCATAAGAAGCGGACGGCTCGAAGCCCATGTAGTCAACAGACTATAACCACCATAGGGGGTAATGGAAGCAATGCCGCCCAATCCCCAGGTATAAGAGAGTGCAACATCACAATTGACGTTGATGAGACTGATTTCGGAAGCACCGACGATGGTACCGGCATGAGCACGAACGCTCAAATCGGGGAGGAACCACCAGCCTTCTGTAATGGCCCAACGCAGACCTGCACCTACGTAGAATATTTCAGAATTGGCCAACCAGTTAAAAACACCTTCAACTTCGAAACTAAAAGGAAGACCTTTGCGCATGTGAAGCTGAATGGTCGCAAAAAGATCGGGTGCTTCATATTTGCCGCCATTGGCCTCAGCTTTGGCCTTGGCTTCATTCGTGTCATTTTTATTGGTGGCTTTCCAGCTGGAATTGTCTTCGGTCGAAAAGCTCATCTTACTCTCGACGGCAATTTCAAAGCCTTCTTCACCCAATGTGCTTGCAGGTTGGAAATGCATGGGAGCAAGTAAGGAGGCATAGGCTCTGCCTAAAGTCTTAAAGTCATTAATTGCCTGCTCGTTTGCACAGCCGTGTTCATCGCAAAGTCGCGAAAGTTTGAAATCATTGTCACCGGCAAATGCATTGCCTGATGTCATGAAGAAAACACAAAATACAGCAGCAAAAGCGAGAATTAAACGTCGAAGCATGAGAGTTTTATTTTCCATAATCATCCCAAAGTTAAACGGGAATTTCGTTAAACGGTTTTCACCGAAACGGCTTGCGCCGCTAATCAGCGCAGGATAGATTAGCACGCAAACAGCATTGCGTCAAGGCATGCTGTCCTGCAACAATGACTACTATATCATTCTTTTTTCTAAAAGGCACATTTTAGAGGTTTTATGAG
Organism: Pseudomonadota bacterium; assembly: GCA_017613855.1. The sequence continues at coordinate 3,118 of JAGACY010000150.1, read as the reverse complement.
CGAAGGTACTTTCTCTTTTGAAAATATCACCATGAAAAGAGTCACCGAAGAGGACATTTCTTCGGTCCAATCCATTCTCGATCATGCGGCATATTACCACACGACCATCGTGCAATACACGCCTTCTGGTCTGGCAGATCGGTGTTTTCATGCCGAACCTCCCAAAGTCGAAGGCTCCCGGGTGTTTAAACGGTTTCTGGCGATTACAGACAATGCCCTGACGCCCGGCCCCATTGCGGCGCTCGATCTCTTTGTCGGCTATCCCAATTACAAAACCGCGAGCGTGGCCATGCTCGTCATCCGTGACGAATACCAACGCAAAGGGCTCGGCAGCAAACTCCTCACCGAAGCCATCCCCGCCTTCCTCAGTGAGTATCATCCCGCCGTCACCACACTCGCCGTTTCGCTGACGGAGAACAATGTGCCGGCATTGCGGTGCCTGCTCAAATGCAAGTACGAACGCACCAACCGCTGGGAAAAACTCGATATTAAAGGCAGGCCGATTATTGCGCTCACGTACAAGAAAGTGTTTAAGTAATGCGGAATGCGGAATGCGGAATGCGGAATGCGGAATGCGGAATGCGGAATGCGGAATGCTTAAATTAATTCGTGATTCGTAATTCGCGATGCGCAATTGGATTTACAAGTCCCCAAATATCCTTTGCAGCAAAATAACTCCAATCCTTTAGAGATTACCTTGAGAATGCCAGATTAATTCCGCATTCCGCATTCCGAATTCCGAATTAAAAACTCATTCTCCCTAACTTTAGATTAAGCCTTGGGTTTTACCATCCACTGCTAACTGCTAATTAAACTCATCCTCCAAGCGTTTCTTGCACCAGGTCTCCACATCGTCGGTAATCTTCTCGGGGGCCACTCCCTTGTCCATCACGACAGGTGAACATACCCCTTCGCGAAGGCACAGCGCCCCCTTTTGGCACTGGGCATTGCCGCAGGCGCAGCCCTGCGGATTGATACAGACATACCCGAGCGACTGCACACACTTGTAATCCGACAGTTTTTTAGGCGTGACCTCAGAATAACCGCATAAACACGTGCCATTGGGCGTCACGAGTTTATTGCTGACATCCGTCGAATATTTGTCCCGAACAAACACTTGCCTGGGAATATCGTAAGCATCCGCGTGGGGACATCGCTCCGGATCCATTTCGACGGCAATATCACCGAATTCGTCATATTGACTGTCGGAAGGCGAATAAATATTCAAAACGCCTCCGAGTCTTGCTTCTTCTTTTAAGCCACTTTCTTTCTCGGTTCGACTCGTTTCATCGGGTGCCAGGTGGGGATAGATATTTTGACAGAGATTCTGAGCATAAATGGTGTCATAACGGCAAACACCATCGACACATAGCTGCCCTTTGGCACAAATCTCGTGGTGACAGGTACAACCCGAATCGGCGTTGCAGCGCAATCCACCGGGAACCATGTCGATTTGGATCCAGCTTACGCAGAAAAACGGTTTATCCTGCCGAAATTCGCAGGAAAAATTTCCACGATCTGCGCGCGGCACAGGCATCGTGTCACACGCGGTTCGCACATCACACGAATCTTTGAGGTCGTTATGACACTCAGAAATACGATCATGATTCATGCAGGTCTGCTTAAACTCCGAAGCGGTTTTGCGGCCGCATGGGGACAATTCGGCGTCTTTTAAAGCCGCATTGTAATCATCGCCTTTGACGAGATGGTATTTTTCCGGTTCATTCCAAATCGTTATGTATGCTTCTTCATTACACCATCTACTGTCTTTTATTTCTCCAAACTCCAGAGGGGATTTCCAAATCTCCTTTTCACCCTGAATATGACAGCCTTTTTCATTCTCACACTTGATATGCCACATTGTAGTAGTGTTACTCGAATAGCAATCAGTGCATGAATCACATGTAAATTCGCCATATTTGTTCGAGTAGATGGGGCGTTCATAATTACTCTCGCAGCCCACTTCATTCTTGTACTCGCCACAGGTACAAATCGGATCTTTGCCCGTTATCGTTAAGCATGCACCGCCCTTGGGACAGGCACCATCCCCGCACGGACAGTTGCCTTGTTCGCATTCGACGCGTTTAACCACGATTTTCTGTGACTTTCCTTCGCATTTCCCATTTTCGCCCAAAGACTGGTACTGTTCGCATTTATCGCATCCCTTGGGGTTGGCGCAAACCCATTTGCCATTTTGACAGATGTAGCCTTCATCTTTTGGGGCAGTCATTTCCTTGTCGCCACAATACGCCACGCCGTCTTTGCAGGTTCCGAATTTCCCGGTTTTCTGGCTGCCGCAGCTGCACGATTCGGCAACGCACATCCACTGGTTTTGCAAACACCGCCAGTACTTGAGTTCACCCCCAGGAAGCTCGGCATCCCCGCAATAAACCTTGTCGTCTTTGCACGTCGTCCCCGGCATCAGCCGCGTGGGCTCGCAAGCCGAAACATTTATTTGCGCTTCGTCTGCTTTTTTTACGGTATTCCCAACCAAAAAGGATCGCATCGGTGCCGTTTGATCCCCGAATTGACAGCCATTTTTGTCGAGACACCGCATCACACCATTTAAGCAAATCCAGCCTTTAACAGCCTCTGCATCGTATTCGTCTTTGCCGCATCGAATCTTGCCCGTTTTGGCAGCCTCTGGCGCAGGCGCATTTTCGGCATTCGCCTGTGGCGCGGCTTCGGGCGCATTCTGCTGCGGCACGGGCGTTTCCTGTTTTTTCGAGCAGGACAGACAGAGGAATGGAAGCAAAGTGAGTATGAGTAGCGATTTTGTCATGGGAATGGCTTTCTTAATGCGGAATGCGGAATGCGGAATTGGAATGCAAAACTAAAGGTGAAGTCTGAAGCTAATGGTGAATGGCATTCCAAATTAGCAGTGAGCAGTGAGCAGTGAGCAATTAAATTTGCAAAACTAAAGAGTGACTCTAAAGTTAAAAAACTCCATTCTTTAGAAATAAACTTGAGAATACCAGAATAATTCCGAATTCCGAACTCCGAATTCCGAATTAAAAACTCATTCTCCCTAACTTTAGATTAAGCCTCAAGTTTTACCATTCAACTGCTAACTGCTAACTGCTCACTGCTCACTGCTCACTGCTAATTATTCTCAGGG
>JAGACY010000149.1 GCA_017613855.1 Pseudomonadota bacterium | reverse complement strand
GGCAAAAACGCCCTTTTCGTCGGTTTTCTGACAATCCTCAAAGCCTGCAACACTCTTGTTCGCCTGCAAAACCATCAGCGACGGAGGCGGAAGGGCATTCCAGATTTCATCAGTCATTTCGCGCTCTTTAAACGAGGCCGAAATGAGGATGGGTGCATCCTTGGGGGCGATGCCTTCGCATACGATGCAATAATTTGGCGCCGTCAATGCCTTCCAGACGAGTTCGTCCTTTTCGATATCATTGTGAAAATCGAGGAGTGCTTTAAAGCTGCCATCGACATCGAGCGTGTCGGACCGAATCTCCGGAGTAATTGTTAATTCGGCTTTTTGCGAGGCAATCTCGGCAAAACCACTATCGACAAAATGCGGCACAATATCGAATGAGCGGTCAGGATTCTTTTTAACTTCGAGCGATTGAATGATGTTGGCAATCTCGGCCGGCTCGATCTTAAGATTGAGATTGTTCCAGTCGTTGTCGCTGATTTCGACAGGTTTACCGTAATAATCTTTGGCTTCGAGCGCAAAATGCAACGGTTTGCCATCCTCATGGAACCCCGCCCCGGTAATGCCGTAGCTGGCCTGATTTTGCCCGTTTCCATCGGCATTTGAAGCGAGCGACAATTTGGGTTTTGGCACCTGGAACGGAAGAACAAAAGCGCCTTGTCCATCAGAACTTACGGTATTGTATTCGAGGAATTTGCCGTGATAGTCGATGCGCGCACGCTGCCCTGGCTGCAAATCGAAATCGGTCGACATATCGAAATCCGATTTGGAAATCTGTATTTCCTCGCCTGTATCGGGATTGACCCCCGTAATGGTGATTGTGCCATGAATGACAGCATCCTCACCCGTTTTAGGATTCTTGAGCAGTTGTCTTTCGATGATGTCGTGCGAATCGGGATTCTCGAAATTCAGATCGACATGATATTTGCCGGGCTGCATCGTCTTGGGATCGACTGCCTGCCCTTGTGTATCGGCAACATGAATGCCGACCCCTACGAAAGGATCGTAATAGATTTGTACATTCCGACTTTCTTCGCCTGCGAAATCGACGTGATAGGAATCGGGAGCAAAGTAGCGCTTATCCTGAAATCCCTTAAATGTCGCCAGCTGTCCATTGAGTTTACCGTTGGTGCCCTCGACGATCTCATTGATTTTAGAAAGATCGCGCTTGCGCAGTGTAGCATGAGCCACAGCGGGCTGAGTTGCGCGTACACTCGTCACAGGGGCGTTACTCTTTTGTTTTTGGGAGTTGGTCAGTGAGGTGACATCGACGCCCTGCCCCTGCGCAAAGACGATGATCTGTTTCATCGGGATTGGCAGCGAGAATGTATTGTCAGCGGCAATCGGAATGGTGTTTCGCTGGAAAATACGATTCCCGATCTGTGTCAGTTCATTGAGTACATCCTGCGAAGTCTGTGCATGGCGAATGAACAGGCCATTGGCTTCGTCGGGAACAATGGTCGTATCGACGAGTTTGCCGATCGAAAGAACGACGACATTCACATCTTTGGAGAAATCATTATAATATTTCTGCGTAATTTCGGATGTAGAATCTTCGAATTGGCCGTCAGTCAAGATCACAAGCCATTTATTATCTTTTGTATCATTAGTACCTAGCTTTAGATCCTGATAGGCATCCACGACGGGACAAAAAGGCGTATCTCCGTCGATCGTTGTATTTTCCTGTACGGTATTGACATTCTGCTGAATAATAGTGGCATTGGCACTGCCATTGATATTGAGAATACCGACGGACTGCGTTTTTATCCTGGATTTGCAGTCGGCAAAATCGTGATTCTTCACGAGATTATAGGAACTCATGTAATATACATTGAGTTTATCATTTTCGCCGAGCATAGCCGTGAGGACTTCCATGGCATATTTTGCCTGGCACCATGTATCTACATAAGTTTTATATTTGGTCTCGGGATCGGCAATCATACTGCCGGAATCGTCGTAGACCAAATGAATGATGCGCGCAGGCACCTGCGGTTCGGCATACGACACAGAGGCTCCCAAAGAGAGACCCAAAGCAAGTGCGACACCCAGTGTGTGTCTATACATCTGAACACTCCAGCTATCGATTATTTATCAAGAATAACGCCAACAAACGTGACATTAAAAAAGATACCAACAGTGTCCATCCGATAGACAATTATTTTCCCATTTTTCGCCTGATTTCGATGACGAAAATCATGCCCATACTGTGTAACACAACTTAAATACCGAGACAATTTTAATACCTTCCAGATGGTAAAGGCGTCTCTGGTGAAAATGTATGGGGGCGTTGCGGGGTGAAACCCCGCAGTGGGGGTAGGCGCGTATTGTCCGGGCGACCCAATGTGGTCGTCCGGACAATAGCGCCGTAGGGGGCGACTGCCCCCTTTCCCAAAACAATGGCTCAGCTACTCAAAAAATCATGGAAATAGCGCTTATTCCCCCAAACTGAACCATTGTATAGATCATCCAATTAATTGACGCCGCAGCCATTGACGGATGTGATTTCCGATTTGTTATCCTTTTCATTGCATTCGGGATACACACCATTGGGGGTTTCGGCGGTAGGTTCATCGACAAAGAAAAGAATTTTGGCGGGCATGTCGACTTTTTTACTTTCTCCGTTAATGTCAACCATTCGGTTCCATTCGAAGGTGGCAGTCGTTTCGCCACTGGGAGGAAGCGGACCTTCTGTTTTGCCGGAACCAATTTTGAACTCACCGGTGATACCATTCGGATCGACCACATAGAAATTGACGGGGAGCCCGGCTTTAACACCGTATGAGCCCTCATTTTTAACGTGCGCAACTAATTTAATAATCTCTTTACCTTGTTCGCAGCCGATGGCTTCCGAATCGAGTTTGCCTGCTACGAAGTTCGGGGCATTAAACGCGCCTTCAGGCTGAACATTCTGGCGATAATTATTGTAGATTGTCCAATTCGGCTTTTCGTTCTTAGGTACAGAGCCATCATCATTGATATTGGTGACATGATAGGTATGCTGATTCCAGATTTGGCGCGTGCGTACCCAGTTACCCCAGCTATCTTCGTAAGCCACCACACCGAGAGGTGTACTGGCGAAATCACCGCAGTTATAACCGGAGCTGGTTGTAATAATCTCTGTTTTGCCATCCCCATCCACATCGACAATGAGCGGATAATCCAGAACGGTTCCGGATGTAGCCGGTTCGCGCCACAATTCTTTACCATCGGCACCATTGTAAATGCGAATGTAGCATTGGTCGCGGTAAACGACTTCCGCTTTACCATCACCTTCGAAATCGAAAACCGAAGATCCCGTGCGGAAGCTGGAGGAATCATTCGTGGGGGTATCCCAAAGGACAGCGCCCGTATCCCCTTTAAAGACAGCATATTTCGAACCGCCGGCGAGTCCGATTTCCGCTTTTTTATCGCCGTCAAAATCGGCAATATTGGGATGACCGCCGCCACCGCCGGGATGAACAGTTTCCCACATCTTTTTCTGTGTCCATTTATCCCCATTCTTGAAGACTTTCCAGGCACTCACGGCACCTGTACCTGCGTTTATGGATTTCACACGAACGATTTCCGGTACCAGTTCACCCGCTTCACCACCATCCTTGATCAAATCGGCAACAGCAGTGAATCCCCAGCTTTCTTCGGATTCATCCATAATGAGGTTGCAATGGTTATCATACATCTTATGGCCGATGATTTCGCTATTGCCATCGCCATCCAAATCGGCCACGACCAAACCATATTGATACCATGCGCCATAGCTTGGGAAATACATGGTGCATTGCCATTTGGATAAATCATTGCCTTTAATAATACCGCGGGTAGTCACAATTTCGGGCGTGCCGTCCGAATCGATATCAGCAATAGCGGGATGAATGTCTACCCAATAGCGACTGCTGGCCGAAACGAGCTTATCATCGGCAATGGGAAGAAATGCCTTTTCTTTCCATTCCCAAGCATCACCATTTTTAACGAGGTTCAGAATTGCCAGTCCCGAAGAATTGGCATTGGATTCTGCCGTCGTTGCAATGACTTCGATTTTACCGTCGTTATCGATATCCCCCAAAGCCATGCCATCATAATCATTCCACTGACGCGCAGTCGATTTGGCCATGATTGCCCCGGTATCTCCGTTGAGCGCCAACAATTGGAATGACATATTCGTAAACACGACTTCGGGCACACCATCACCGGTAAGATCGGCGACAGCTGGTGTATTTTCAACTGCCGCTTCGCCATAATGCCATTTGACTTTGGGTTTAAACTCACCAATGGGGGGATGATATTCACAAACATTGGGTGATTCAGAGGCTTTGACACAGGTACTGCTGGCAGTATCGCAGAATTCATCTAAACCGCATTGATTGGAATCTTTGCATTCTTTCCCCTTGGCCAGACATTTATTAAAAATACATATCTGTGAGGCTGTATCACAGCAAAGGTCTTCATTGGCACCGCAGCGTGTCTCAGAATCCTTGCAGGATGGCTTACAAACAGAATCATGAAGACAAACTTCATTTTCCTTGCAGCAGACATCGGCACATTTGACATTCGCACCGCAGTCAATCGTACATTGGTCAATCGTTAAATCGCACAACTGACCGGATGGACAACAGAATGAATACCCGGATGTATAATTGATGCATTGAAGTTCATCACTCTGGCATGTTTTGACACACCCCAGTTCAGCCACACATTCAGCATCAGATCCGCAGCAAACCCCATTGCATTCAGGCATGCCGTCATCACAAGTCTGACCGCATTGTCCGGTAATGGCATCGCATACACCGTCATCCTCACAGCATTGTTCATTGCAATGAACAGCGCAGGTAAATTCGCATTGATTCTGCACGCAGACGCGATCACCTTCACAAGGTGGATCGCAGATTTCCGAAGAATTAACACATCCCGTGTCGGTACAAACCTGATCCTCTGCACACCCAGGTTTGCAAGCATCCGGAATTGGTTCGCCGGAATCGACACATTTGCCGTCCTTGCACTCCTGATTAGGCTTGCATTTGTTGTCGCATGAATCTTTCGATCCCGGCTTCTGATAATCCGGGTCGTCAACGCATTCTCCGGCATCATTGCAGATTTTGCCGGTGCTGCAATGACAGGATTTACCCTCCTGATTGCCAGGAACAGAGCCGGAATTAGAATCATCGCTGCAACCAGCAGCCAAAAGCGAACAACACGCCAATACCGAGATGAAATAAAAAGAACGTTTCATAATAATACCTTTATATAAAGACATGACTTGCTATTATACAAAGCAGACACGCCGTAAATACAGAACTAATTGACCGGACAGCCATTGACGCTTGTCACCTCTGATTTATTATCTTTTTCGTTGCATTCTGCATACTCGCCGTTCGGTGTTTCTTCGGTCGGGGCATCGACAATGAAAAGGATTTTGGCTGGCATTTCGACTGTTTTGGTTTCGCCGTTGATGACGACTTGACGATCCCATTTAAAGGTTGCAGTTGTTTCGCCTCCGGGAGGAAGCGGCCCTTCTGTTTTCTCAGAACCAATCAGATACTCACCGGAGATACCATTGGGATCGACAACATAGAAATTGACGGGGAGTCCGGCCTTAACACCGTACGATCCTTCATTCTTAACATGTGCGACCAATTTAATGATCGGTTTACCAAGATTGCAATCCAGAGCTTCGGATTCGAGGATGCCTGGCACAAAATTCGGAGCATTAAAAGCGCCTTCGGGCTGAACATTCTGACGATAGTTGTTGTATTTCAGCCAGTTGGCTTCTTCATGCTGAGGTACCGAGCCGTCTTCGTTGATATTGGTTACGTGATAGGCATGCTGGTTCCAGATTCGACGTGTACGTACCCAGTTGTTCCAGGTGTCAGAATAAGCCGTCACGCCATGTTGTCCCCAGTTTTCGCTCACCATGATAATCTCTGTTTTACCATCATTATCGACATCGACGATTACAGGGAATTCAATAACGGTTGTCGAGGAACTGGGGGTAGACCTCAGGATTTTGCCATCGGGATAACCATCGCCATCCTCATCCTTCCCCAATCCGGGGCCGCTGTAAATGCGCAAAGTGGTTTCATCACGATAGACGACTTCAGCTGTTTTATCGCCTTCAAAATCGAATACCGTAGACCCGGTGCGCTCGCTGGAGGCATCCTGCGTTTGGCTGGCCCATAGAATTTTGCCGGTACGGCCATCGTGTACACTGTAATGTGTACGTCCAGCCACGCCGATATCAGGCTTACCGTCACCATTAAAATCGGCGACAACCGGATTACCGCCACCCGATGTACTGGTCGTTTTTTCTTCCCATATTTTACGCTGAGACCATTTGGCATTGCCAGATTCTGTTGTTTTATAAACCTTCCAGACGCTGAGTTTACCATCGCCTACGCGAACAATCTCCGGTACCAGTTCGCCGGGATATTCCGCTTTTTTCTCATCATCCAGAAGGTCTGCCACGGCCATGTAATTCCAGCGTTCTGAATTACTTGTGAGTGCCTGGCAATTGTAATCATAGATCTCAGATGCAATGATTTCCGAATAACCATCCTGATCGAGATCTGCCACGGAGAAGAAGTCTGCATACCATGTGCTGCGGCTTGGAATATTTAAAGTACATTTAAATTTGCTCCAGTCATTACCCTGAATAATGCCGCGCGTCGTAATGACTTCGGGATAGCCGCTGTTATCGATGTTCGCGATCGTAGGATGAATGTCAGCCCAGGACGCCGCATTGTAATCCGTCGCAACCAATAAATCCGGTGTATGCAGGAAATGTTTTTTGACGAGTTTATAAGTACCATCGGCCTGTTTAACGAGATTAAGCGCAGCCAGCCCCGAATTGTCAGGAATGGTATCGCTTACAGGCACGAGTATTTCGATAAGCGAATCATCATCGATATTGGCAGCAGCCAAATCATTAAAACCATTATAATTTGTTTCTTCGGATCTCGCGATCTCGTGGCCGTCATCACCGCTCAGAACAATCACCTGCATGGAATAACGGATGGGACCAATCGGAATTTCGGCATCTTTAAAATCGACAAAAACAACATCGGGAACATCATTCTGATTGACGACACCATCCCCGTTATCATCCGTCAAATTGATAACCACAGGCGCGGTTTCGACATTGCCTTCCCAGTGCCATTTGACCTTTGGCTTAAACTCACCAATAGGAGGATGGTATTCGCAAACATTGGGTGACTCGGATGCCTTGACACAGGTACTGCTCGCCGTATCGCAGAATTCATCCAAATCACATTCATTCGAGTCTTTGCATGCCTTGCCCTTGGCGAGACATTTATCAAAAATACATATCTGAGAAGCTGTATCACAGCAAAGGTCTTCTTTGGCACCACAGCGCGTCTGTGCGTCAGTGCAGGCAGGCTTGCAAACCGTATCATGAAGGCATACCTCGCCACTCTTACAGCAAGTGTCCTGACATTTGACATTCTCGCCACAATTGATTGCGCACTGATCATTCGTCAGATCACACAGTTGATCGGGAGGACAGCAGAAAGAATAGCCCGAAGAAGGATTAATGCACTGGAGCTCATCATTCTGGCATGTTTTGACGCACCCCAGATCAGCCATGCAAACCGCGTCTGTTCCACAGCAAACGCCATTGCATTCCGGCATGCCGTCATCGCAAGTCTGGCCACATGCCCCGGTAATGGCATCACATGCGCCGTCATCCTCACAGCATTTGTCTTCACAATGAACCGCGCAAGTAAATTCGCATTGGTTCTGCACACAAACGCGATCCCCTTCGCATACCGGATCACAAATTTCCGTCAGATTGACGCATCCGGTCTCGGTACAGATCTGTTCTTCGGTACATCCAGGTTTGCAGACATCGGGAATCGGATCGCCGAGATCGACACATTTGCCGTCCCTGCATTCCTGATCGGTTGTGCATTCGTTATTGCAGGGATCCGTTGGGATGGGATCCGGCTTCTGATAGTCCGGATCGTCGACACACTCACCGGCATCATTGCAAATCTGCCCCTCACCACACTGACATGTTTTGCCTTCGTTATTGCCGGGCCCAGTGCCTGAATTTGAATCATCACCGCAGCCAGCAAGCCAAAGAGAACAACACACAACTATCGAAATGAAATAAATTGAGCGTTTCATGAACATCCTCCCCGAAACACACACCAAAAAACAAATCCTCTGTAAACAAATCAGAACGAAATCTCAATAGGCTAAATCTTAAAAAAACACGATATCATCCAAACCATACAGGCCGTTTATGATTTGTGATTGAATTACTTTTATGCAGGGGGCCTGGCCCCCTGCGGTGCTATTGTATGGGCGACACGATGTGGTCGCCCATACAATACGCGCCTACCCCCGATGCGGGGTTACACCCCGCAACGCCCCGTCAATCATACAAAAGGTAAAATTATTTTCGCGAAGAAAACCATTCTCAAATCACAGTAAAACAATATAGCGTTCGGTTCAGATTGTGATTTTGAGATACATCGCCCAAATAATTCTATATCAGCACTCCGGAACGCCTGAGAGATCATTCACAAGAGGCTCCAATTTATTGAGATCTGCATTATTGACCCAACCATAATAATTGCCATTACAATATATATTATATTGTACACAATTGTTCAGACCTTCACCGGCACAGCTATCGGTATTAAAAACTCTGGCTTTACCGAAATCAGGATCTACGCATCCCTCTTGCAATTTTGTCGTTCCATTGTTGAGAGTAATCGTTTCTTTAACGTTTGTCACAACATGTAAATAATCGCCATAAACCCAAACATGTTCAAGTTCCGGGCCTTCATTATATTGGGAATCTTCTTTATGAAAAGAAACATTCACTTTATATCTTGGCCTGCCCTCCGCATCCACTTCATCCGTCTTTTTCTTATAATGTAAAACGATCGTCGCAGCCTGCGCAATGACCGCTTCACTGTCTAAAACCTGAGTATCACGGGCTACAAAAACTCTCAGATCCGCGTCACATTGAGAACACTGCATACCATCTTTTTGGTAGCCATCTTCACATGCTGCCACATTGCATGTACCACCGGCGGAACATTCATACGTTAATATATGGGGACCGACACTTCCATTGGGACATGTCTGACCATGGTGGCCGCAATTCTCATTACTATTTTCCTCGCATTCATTATTATATACATGAAAACCGGTTTTGCAGACACCAACAATGCATTGCCCTGTACTCGTATTACAACCAGGATTGACGGCATTGGGGATCTTCGTACAGTTTATGGGCTGCGACGAGGCCTTATCGGCGACACAATATTCCGGACCAGGCTGAAGACATTTGCCTTCGAAAAGATTATAATTTTCGGTACACTTGGTGATGACACATTCGCCTTCATCATTGCAATACCCATCTGCGGCATGCCCTTCGGTCTTGCAGTTCACGCAGTTTAATCCGCATTGAGTATCACTATTTTGACATAAATTATCCTCGCATAAAATCGGTGATTCACATTCTGAATAAGTACAGATCTCATTCTTACAGATTAATGGGAACGGACATGCATAGTCTTCTCCGCATCCTCCGCAATGTTTATTGTCCGATTTTAAATTATAACATAAAGGCACTTCGGAATCATCAGAGTTACAATTCGTATACCCATCCAAACATTTATATATACATTTACCGGCTTCACAGCCTGCCACTTCTGCATTTTGAGGAGCAATCGAATAACAATTGCTATAGCATGTACCGCAATGTTCGGGATCACTCATAAGATCAATACAAAGCGTCTCACCGGCAGACACCTCACACAGTGCTTTCCCCTGACTTTCACAGATACTGATGCATACGCCATTGTTACATACCTGCGAATCGACATCACATTCTGAGAAGTTTTTACAATTATCATCGGCCCCACAAAAAGAGGGGTTTGTCATGGGATCGACACAAATCGCTTTTTTGCTCCCCTCCGGCACACATTCAACTTCTTTAACAGTACCTGGTTCTATCCCCGTCTGACAGGATTCACTGCAATACCCATGCGAGCAGATTTCATCACTATCGCATGCATTGCCGACTTCACCGCAATTATCGT
>JAGACY010000148.1 GCA_017613855.1 Pseudomonadota bacterium | reverse complement strand
TGAGACGCCTTCCAGGCGTGTCGATTATATATTGAGAGTTACACTAGAGGTCAGGCCCGATCCGGGCGCCTGCGGTGCACCCGGTTATGAGCTACGAATGAGACGCCTTCCAGGCGTGTCGATTATATAATGTATCTCGCCCCTGCGGGGTGAGCATGATATACACATTCATTTCGGCCGTATTTGCGCAGCAAATAGGCCGAAAAAAAACGGCCGTAGTGCGAAGCACAAGGCCGTTCCCATATCAGGCACTAATCTTGCGGGCACCAGATAACGTGCGCACGCCATATTCACACAGCCCTTCGAGTGTCAGATTAGGCACCCATTCATCGTAAGCAATGTGCGGTTCGATGAGATTTGCATTGCCGCCAGTGAGAATCGTTTTGGGCAAGTAGTCGAGCGTTTTTCGGATTTCGAAGATGATGCGTTCGATGCCGCCGGCGGTACAAAGAATCGTGCCGGTTCGAATTGCGTCCAACGTATTTTGAGACAGGGGCTGGATTTCGGAAGTCAGGTCGGGATTGGGGAGGTGCGGGATTTGCGTGGTAAGCGCCGAAAGCATCGTTTCGACCCCTGCATAGATGGGGCCGCCCCAAAACTCGCCATGGGGATCTACGACGTCAAAGTGTGTGGCGGTGCCGAGATCCACAACGATTGCGCCGGTTTTGGAATGCAGTGAGGCTGCAAGTGCGTTGGCAATGCGATCCTGGCCAAGTTTTTCGGGGTGCTCATAATGAATTTTGATGGGCGCTCGCGAAGAATGGACATTGACTATCGGGCATTTGATTTGGCTGCGAAGCTCATCCAGTACAAAAAATGCTTTTGCAGATACACAAGATAAAACACATAAATCCGGATTCGGCTGCAAATAGCTGCCTATTTCATGGCGAAGGACATCGAGCGAAACATCGCGCCGCCAGTTTAACTGTCCTTCGATGAAAGACCCCACGGATGCACGTGTATTTCCAATATCAAATGTAATTATCTGCATTTTTGATGGCTCCACGCACTGCGACCGCCGCAGCGGGCGCATAAATACCTACATTTGAAACGAAAATCAAGCTGAGAGCGTCATTTGTGTGTCTTCGCAGGGCGAATACGCGGGGACGATGAAATGAAAAAATCACGCCGCATGTAAAAAAATATTACAACCCCATTCCCGATGGCATCATTATTATTGGAGGAATGGGCCTTGCGAATTGCGTATGGTATTAATGCAGCGTCAAAGCAATGTTAGGTGAGGGCGCATCCGGGGAAAGCGTCAATGTCTGGCTGGCATTCAAATTGGTGGAGCCAGCATGGATGCGGGCTGAGAGCTCATATTTTTTGCAGGGCAAAACGAGGGATACAGCATCTGCATGTTTGGCTATGATATTTCCATCGAGCAAAATATCGGCAAGCTGATAGGGAGCAGGATCACCCTCTGCATAGGATTCATTGATGCGGATTTTGGCTTCGCAAAAATGAACATCCAACTTCTGGGATGAGAATTTCCCTTTGTAGGGAATGGCAATTTTTCGTCCGGAGACAATGGGCTCAATTTCGAAGGCTGTGCCGGGCGCGGCAGAAACAGGGCTGCTGATGTTATAGGTTTCTTTGCCTTGTTCCGTATGAATGATGATATTGGCATCGATATTCGAAGAAATTGCGAATGCCTGCTGTTTTTCGGCAGGTTTATCGGCCGCTTTGTCTCTGGGTTTGGTCTTGGAAGGTGCGCTGTTTTTGTTATTATCCTTGGGTTTGGCGGTGTTTTGTGGGGCTTGTGCTTCGTCGGCTGCGACGGCAGGAGCCTCGGCTGGTGCAGATGAATCTTCGATTGGAGCAGCTTCGGGGGCATCCATTTGAGGTGGCTGAGATTCGTTTGCCTGTACGGTCTCTGCTGGAGCCGGCTGCTCCGGAAGCAGATAAACATCGACCTCAAAGCGCTGGTTGGCCGCAGAATACTTGGTGCTGACGCTTTTACAGTTGCTCCAGTTGGCATTTCGATAGGAATGACCGCCTTCGGAGTCATATTCAACTCTGAAAATGCAGGTTTCGTATCCTTTGGATTGGATATCGACTTCGAGATCGCGTCCGGGAATCAGTTTGAAGGTATTGCGTTCCAGTTCTTTATAAGCGCCTTCAGCGATATAAAAAGCGGCATTTTCGGGGTGTGTCTGGATATAAAAGGGTAGTTCCTTTTGGGAATCGGAGGCTGCCGCAAAGAAACCATTATTTTGTCCCCATAAATCCTGTCCCGAGACATCGGCAGAAGGTTTGAGCAAATCCTGGGGTTGTGGGGCTTTTGGGAGAGGCAGGTCTGGGGAAGACTGGCCAAGATACAGGTACAGCAGTATGATGACAGCAGATACCAGCACTGCAAATAAACCACCGAAGACGCCATACCGGATTTTCATATAGAGACGGCGTTTGCGTCGCAGCAGAATGGTTTCTTCATCCAGGGGGCCATTGACTGGCGAGAGTGCTTCATCCTCTTCTTCGCGCACGCGTTCAATGGCTTCGGAAATGCGCCGGAATGAGTCGGAAGTTGAAGTTGAATTGATGGATGGTGTGCGGGATGAAGGTGTTAAGCCTGGTGTCGGCGTATTAGGCAATGGGGTCAGTACAGGACCCGGTGTTGCATTTTCGGGGGTTTGAAGCGTTTTCTTTTGAGGTTCAGCAGCTGAATGCAGGGTTTGTGTTGCCGTCGTTTGGAATGCAAGTTCCTCTTGAGCATTGAGCATTGCTTCGAGTGCATCATTGACATTCTTATAGGATCGCGTCGGTTCTGTTTCTTCGCTTATGAAGGGTTTAAAGTAGGCGATTACCTCACGCTGTCCTGCGATACACTTGTGTGAAGTGGCGTAATCTTCGAGTGCATCATAGAATTCATCCGCATTTTGAAAGCGCTCGTCGATATTTTTGGTCAATCCTTTGTCAAGAATGGCCGATAATTCCGGATCTAGATCGGAACGATATTCTAAGATGGGCCTTGGATTGTCAAATTTAATTCGTTCAAGTGATTGTAAGTCCGATTTCCCATCAAAAGGTCGAACCCCGCAGAGCATTTCATACAAGACGATGGCAAGCGAGAATAGATCTGCTCTTGCATCGAGATGTTCACCGCGTGCCTGTTCAGGGCTCATATAGCTGAATTTGCCCTGGACGACGCCGCTCATGGTTTCGATGGTATTGGCTTTGGCAATGCCGAAGTCGATGAGTTTGACGTCGCCTTCGTCGGAAATGAGAATGTTGGATGGGCTGACATCGCGGTGCACGATTCCCAGTGAATTTCCTGCATCATCAGTGGCACGGTGTGCATATCCGAGCCCTTTGAGGACTTCCTTGACGACGGCAATTGCAATGGATACGGGCATTTCGCCGGTTTTTCGCTTGAGCAGCTGGCGCAAATCGGCACCGGAGATGTACTCCATGGCGAGATAATATTCGCCTTCGTACACGCCCATATCGAAAATCTGGACGATATTGGACTGCGTGAGCGCGACGAGCGTCTTGCCTTCGTTTAAAAAGCGCTCGACAAAGGTACTGTCCGAAACGAGATCCGGCCGAATCTTCTTGATAACACAACGTTTTTCGAACCCGGCCACGCCTTCGAGGGTTGCCAGATACACCTCGCCCATCCCGCCTCTTGCGAGCAGGCGGCACAGTGTATAGCGTCCGAATTTTTTCTTATCTGAATCCATTGTGTTTAGCAGAGGATGTTTACTTCCCGAATAATTCACATGACAACGTCGAATCTGACGCTTGATGGCGTGGAATATGGGAGGCGGCGTTTTGCCTTGCGGCATGCACTTGCCGTTTCGGGCTATTTGCTGGCGCAAATACGCCCTCACACAGCGCCTGTTTCACACGGCGCTGTTATGATTAATTATCGTACCTTTGACACATCATGTCATAGAAATTTTGCTTCTCCATAATCAATAATAAACTTTCTGGCAACTTTTAATGAATCATAAAGAATAAGTTTTTTTGCGCTCAATGGAGAACAAACGTCAGCAGGCTAAAAGCTGCAAGCGATAAGTCTGGCCGTAAGTTCAATCGAAAAGCTCCGCTTTTGTACGGCAGAGTCTAAATGAAATCACGTTTTTCCATGATGACAGAGGCAATGCACAGCAAAACGATGACGTATGCGAGCCCATGCAGTGAAGACCACATGACATGGGAGGCAGGAATTTCGAGCGCATAACTGACTTGTGTCGAGACATCAAAGTGATCGAGATTGGGCAGGATAAATTGGGCTGCGCGCATAAATGCAGCAATTTCGAGTGTTTTTTCGCGTTCTGCATAAAACCCGATTTGTGGGTAGAGCAGTCCGAGCACGACAAATCCCGCACACATGAGAGAGGAGAGCATGGCGCTTGAGAATGTTGAAAACATGAGTGCTGCAGCCGAAATGACGAGTGATTCGACGTAAATGAGCCAAAATGCCTGAAAGAGCGTCGCATCGACAGACATGCTGCGTACCAGCAAAAGCCCTAAGAAAACAGCGAACATCGCTGCCAGTTCGACAAACAGCGTACATGCGATACCGAGGAATCTGCCCAGAATGAACTGATATCGCCGAATGGGTTTGGAAAGAATGGTATAGATGATGCGTCTGTCAATTTCGCGATGGATTAAACCGACACCTGCATAAATTGATAATGCAATGCCCATGATCATGATGAATGTCATGCCGACATCGCGAATGACGCGTTCCTGCTCATAGAGAGACAATTCTCCCAGGACGAGTGAGAACAGGAGAATGGCAATGGCAAAAAAGCCGATGCCATAGAGAATTTTATTGCGAATCGCTTCTCTGAAAGTCTGAGTAATAAACGCATTTAACGTCAGCCACATGGTGTAATCGTCCCCTCCTAATCAGACTTTTTTTCGGCTTTTGTAAAGAGAGACTCAAGATCAGCGCCATGTTCCATGACGTGTTCGATGATGAGCCCTTCTGCGATGGCTTTGCTCAAAATGTCATTGAGATCGCCGGCAGCTTTTGGGGACAAAGTAATGGCAGCCGTACCCTCGTTGAGCAGTACGGTGATTTCCGGGTTTTGGGACAAAGAGTCGATGAATTCTTGCGAGGGTTCTCCGCGCAGAACAATTTCGACAGATTTTTCGGAAGAGAGCAGTTCATGGAGTGTTCCGACGACTTCCATGTGTCCCTGGCGGATGACACCGACGCGGTCGCATAAGCGCTCGACATCGGGCAGAATATGGCTCGAAAAGAAGATGGTTTTTCCTTGTTGTTGGCTTTCCCGAATGATTTCCGCAACATCCCTGCGTCCGATGGGATCGAGTCCGGATTGGGGTTCATCGAGAATGACGAGTTCGGGATCGCCGATGAGTGCCTGTGCGAGTCCGATGCGCTGGAGCATGCCTTTAGAGAAAGAGCCGAGTCGTTTATCCCGGGCATGCGACATGCCGACCCGATCGAGCCATTTATCGACAAGTGCTTTGCGATCCTCATGAATGCCGTACAATTTTGCATAAAAATCGAGGATTTCAAAGGCGGTCAGGCTTTCGTAGTAGTAACTGATTTCGGGGAGATAGCCGAGTTTTTGGCTGCATCTGCGGTCAAATCCTTCGTATCCCATGAGTTTCATCGAACCTGAAGTCGGTTTAATGAGGCCGGTGAGCATTTTGATGGTAGTCGTTTTTCCCGCACCATTTGGGCCGATGAGGCCAAAAATTTCACCGCGTTTGACTTCGAAGGATACGCTCTTGACGGCTTCTATTTTCTTTCGTCGAAAACCGACGTAAAAAGTTTTGCTCAGATTTTTGAGCTCAATGATTGCATCAGACATATTCGTGATTTGCAGGCGCGCATGATCACAAGCGGCATAAGATGGATGCCGCCGGATAGGTTATGCGGCATATAAAAAATTTGGCCGTATCGCGCAGCGATAGGCCAAAAGAGGATGGCGTATTGTGCCGTCAGGCACAAAAGCCATTCTCCATTCATCAGAATTTAAAACTCAAATAGAACCGCATCAGTCCGGAATTATCTTTTGCCGGTTCAAGCACACCGTCAAACTGTCTCAGGATGGGTAAAATATAAGCCAGTGCATTGACAGGCGGATAGCTTTCAGAGAGGAGTTTGGCACTGACGAGTAAATCGAGGAGATTTTCGTCGGATGCCGGCATGATGTTGACTCTGGACAGCTGATCGAGGAATTCATCCAAAGTCAGTTTGCTTCCGTTATGGAGTATGGAAACGGAGAGTTCATTGACAAAAGGATGCAGTACGATGGTAATGCGGCTATTGGTGTTGGTAGAGGCGAATGCATTGTCGATGATCATTTCGAGGAGTTTGTCGATGATCGTGATAAATGCAACGGAGGCGATGGCGCGAACGGAGTCTTTGGGGATATCCTCCGGGTTGGGATAACCATTGGTATCGATGTCGATCGTGATATTTTTCTTGAGATAACGGCATCGGTTCTGGGCATTTTGTGAAACGATCTGGAGACTGTTTGGGACATAATTAATGAGGTTATGCACGCTGTGATAGAGCATATCAGCGCGCTCCCATGCGATGGGATCCTCTTGTTTGTGCAGTATCAGTGCATCGCGGATGACGGTCACAGACTCGATGATTTCCTGGTAGAATGGCATTGGAATGGCGATTGCGGTCTTGACGAATTCGAGATCAGCTTCGCGAGGCTGGTTCCATTCGGGGGAAACATTGTTGGCGACATTGATGAGTTCGTAGAGGAAATCTTCGACAGTCGGGCGGCCAATATCTTCGAGATAAGACAGGTGATGAAGCTCATAGAGCAATGCAATGGCCGATGGGAAATTCGTCGTCATTCCGAGGACAGAAATGCGGGATTCGATGCGGGAAATCTCAGAACGAATATCGTCGGGTGCCTGAATGTCCTGCGATGACAGCAACTGGTTAAAGGCGGTAATCAGTTTGGCAAAGAAGACCTCGATCTGTTCGGATCCTGGTGTTGCATGGACGTGTGGGCAGGTCTCTTCGATGGATCGTACAACGCGCATGCATGCACGGTTCATGGACCGATTGTCGGTGTTGATGAAATCTGCTTTTGGGATTTCATCGAGATGGGTGCTGAGCAGGCGGCTTGCGTCATTCATCTCACAGATTGTCGTCAGATGCAGGAGCGTCTTGATGAGTGAGATGTAATATTCAGTCGAGGTGGGCGTTGAGGAATTGTCCCATACGAGCTGAAGTTCGGATAATATTTGGTTAAGTCGTTTTGCAATGAACCAGGTGACACTGTCACGTGGCTGTCCCGGCGTCTGGTAAAGTGTGTTCAGGACATTATAAAATAGATAGCGTGAAGTGATCGAAGGCGCATCGGGGTTATGTTCCAGATCGATCGACAGGCGTGCACAGATGGATTGAAGCAGCTCTGTCGTGAAATACATGGCGTTGAAGACAGATTCCGGAATGGCGGAATTATCGACGGCATTTTGAGGTACGCGTTCGAGAAGGGTAAGCAGGACTTCGCAGGTACGGGCTATGGCATGGCAGTGAACCTGTCGGGCGTCGATGAGCAGATCCTGTATTTGTGCAGATGAAATCTGAGCCAGATTTTCGAGGTTCTGCTGGAGTGATTCGGTGAGCTGCTGTGCCAGTCGCACAAGTGCGTATGTAGATGTGGGCTTTGAATCATGTTTGCGTGCGAAGAGTATCTGAAGGCGTTCATGGTTGAGGTTTTCAACATCTGCTTCTTCAACGTCATCGGCCGGGAATCCCTGCAATTCCTGAATGAGGGAAATGAGCGCTTCGGCACAGGAATCTTCGTAAATATCCCACAAATGCTCGATATGCTCGAAGGTTTTGGTAATCCACTGGATATTGTGGGTTTTGGCAGATTCAATGATAGCCTGCCCGCGTTGTCTGAGTTCCGAGTATTTCACATGATCGAGCACAAACAGCGGGGTGGCTTGTTTGATAAAGCTTTTCCAGCGTATGCTGAACGGGATATTGGTTTCTTTGATATCCTTGTTGTTAAATTTAGTGAGCAGCGTTTTAAGGTGTTTGAGTTTCTTTTCTGTGATTTGTTTTACAAAATGGGATTCAAGCAAATCGCAGACGGCGCTGTAGTCTTCGAGGACAGCATCGGGCAGGGGACTTGTCAGACGGCAATCTTTGAGTTTGAGGAAGAGACGTCCGGTGGCATTTTCGATGTCATCCAGTTTATATTCGCGTGCGACCTGGGTCGCCATGTTTAAGCTTTTGGCGGCATCCGCATACCCGCTGCTATAACCGTAATTGACGGCAGATTCTACATAATGGAGAGATTCTGTAACGAGGGCTTCGAGTGTACGGGCGAGTTTGTTGACTGTTCTTGATGTCAGTTCATGGGGATTGACGTTGTCGGTAAGCGCAAGCGGCGCTTCGATAGATGGAAGTCCCGGTTTGAGATCGAGTGTCCGGTAGAGTTCTTCAAGTGTGTTTGTAAACCGTGAGGTATCGAATCCAACAGCACGCGATGCCAAACAGGTTAACAGATGAACGAGACAATTGAGAAACTCATTACTCTTTTCGATGAAATGCCGCATTTTGAGCGGGTCAAATTTGCGCTCAGAATGCTCGCCAATGCCGACTTCCGTGAAAGAAAGCGGAAGGAAATTGCCAATATAGGCGATGAGCGGGAGGTGCTCATCCAGACCAGCAAAAGCCAGAATATTGGACAGACGGTTGAGTTGTTTCATTAAATCGCATGCTTCATCATTCTGTTTTTGGATGAGCATGAGTTCGAGATCATCGAACAGATGCATGATGATGAGCGAAACGAATTGCCAAAGCTGAGGATCCTTAAGGGGATCGGCACTGGTATGTTCACCGCTGGGTGTTTCTGTGTGCTTGCCGACTTCACGTCTGAGTTCTTCGATATCGAGCGTTTGTGTCACAACGGATCGGATGGTTTCATGCTCGATTTCCGTATCAACAGACATGGGGATGTCGGGCGAAGTATCCAAAGAAACTTCGATATCCTGATCGGTTAATACATCTTCGGATTCTTTTTCAGGATCAGTTTCTATTGAGAGAGGAATGTCCTGATAATCCTGTCGGGGAGGCTGCGGGGGGGCGGGAACATCTTCAAATGGCACGTTGAGATTGTCTTCTGCATCGAAAGCCAGATCCATTTCAATTTCGGGCATGCTTTCGAATAATTCATCGCCTAGATCGACGTCATTTTCGCTCGTATAATCATCTTCCGAGAGTTCAATGACTTCCATATCATCCAACTGATCTGGATTGGAAGAATCATCAGGAGTTACTTTTTCGTCCCTTTTGTCTTCATTTTTATCGTCAAATTCCAGGGCATCTTCAAGCTCACCCAGCCAGTCATCACCGAAATCGTACCCGCTTGATACCGGCTTAACATCGTCCATTTTTGCCATAATCCGTAACCTCTGTGACACGCCCTGTGCGTGCATAAAAATGCGCCGCTCTTATGCCACATTTTATGATTAATTTGAACAATAACATGAAGGTGCTTTAGAAATTACGTTTGGGGATTCTGCGTTCTTTGGCAAACGGATTGGCGCTAGCCTCATGCGTGAGTAGTGAGCAGTGAGCAGTTAGTGGGGGCTCAAGGTTTTTCCTAAAGAATGATCGTTATTTTAGCTTCAGAGTTGTCCTCTGGTTTTGCATTTCAATTGCGCATTGCGCATTGCGAATTGCGAATTAGAAAACAATTCCGAATGAGAATAAAACTATGACTTTTTTGTCGCAGTGCATTTTTTTTTGATTTACCCCTTGATTTTTAAAATTTTGGCGTCTTTCAAAAAGAATTTAGAAAAATCTTGTCAAGATCTTGACAAGATTTTTTTTAGGTATGACGAAATAGTCATAACTTGTTTGGGTGTAATTACGCAGCGCGTCGTTGTTTTCTTCTTTAAAATCAACGGTTTGTAAAATTATTTCAAGTTGGTTTTGAATTTGCGTTTGTCGTGTTTCGCGTCTCGGATGTGTTCGGGGACGTAATTCATGCACTGGGGCAACTCTCGGGGAATGAAGAGGAAAACACAATGACACAGGCACAAAAACAATATCAATCCGAAGAATCCTGGGAAGACATGGCACGTGATATTGCAGAGCGCGCATCTAAAGACATGACTTCTGACTTTGATTCTGAGAAGTACTATTTACAGCACATTAACAGTGTTCCATTGCTTTCGAAAGAAGACGAAGAACACTGGGGATTTGAGATGGATGATGCCCGCGAAAAGATGATGATGGCTGTTTTTCATACCAAGCCAGGCATTTCGATGATCATTGATCAGGTTTCTGCTTTTTGCCGGGGTGATCTTAAGCTGAAAGACATCATTGGCCATCGTCAGATGGAAGATGATGAACGCGAGGAATCGAGTGAATCTATTATTCACGGTTTTGAGAAGCTTTCGGCTCTTTTAAGCCATGCCAATCTGCACGATGCGAAGGATCGTCGTGAAATTCTTGAGACGATGCAGAGCCTCGATTTGGGAATGGATTACATTTTAAGCGTGGTGCATGCCCTTCAGTCGATGTCGGCATCTTTAATGAAAGCCCGCGCTCAGTGGATTGAACTGTGCAGTACTTTAGGAGTGACCGGCAAGCAGCTGTCGGACAACTTAAAGAAGTATGCCGCACACAAGAAATGCCGTTTTATCGTGTGTGACAACCAGTTTGCACGCTACAATGCTATCTATTCTGCTTATATGCAGGCTCGCGAAGCGGTAAAAGCACAGACTGGTGAGGATGTCAGTGATTTTGAAGAAACGATGCTGGAAATCGAAACGCAGAATGCGCGTTATGAGCATGCCCGTTCGATTATGATCGAAGCCAACCTTCGTCTGGTGGTGCTCGTTTCGAAACGTTATGCTCGCAGACGCGGAATGCTTTTGTTGGATCTCATTCAGGAAGGGAATATCGGGTTGATGCGTGCCGTCGAAAAATTTGATTATAAACGCGGCCACAAATTCTCGACGTATGCTACCTGGTGGATCAAGCAGAGCGTGACCCGTGCCTATGCAGATCAGTCCAGGACTGTTCGCGTTCCTGTTCATCTGGTGGAAATCATCAACCGCATTATCCGTACTTCCCGCAGCCTTGAGCAGAGCCTTGGCCGTACACCTTCGACAGCAGAACTAGCCGAAAAACTCGACATGGATGAATCATACGTCGAAAAAATGCTCGACATTTCGCGTTCGACCGTTTCTCTCGATACCCCCATTGGCGAGGATGAGGAAACGCCCCTCGGCGATTTCATTGAGGATTCTACTTCTCCCAATCAGATCGATTATCTTTCGGAAGCAGCTCTCAGCGATGAGCTTTCGAAGGTTCTTTCGACTCTGACACCGAGAGAAGAGCGCATTTTGAGACTCCGTTTTGGCATCGGTGAAACCGACAATGCGACCCTCGAGGAAGTCGGTCGTGAATTCAGCCTGACTCGCGAACGCATTCGTCAGATTGAAGCCCGCGCGATTGAAAAACTTCATGCACCTGCCATGAACTGTGATTTGGCGTTATTCTAAGATTTCCGTTGAAATGGTATTTTCCTGTAGAGACGTGTTGCGGCACGTCTCTACTTGTTTTTGCATGATCCCAAAAACGAAAAAAAGGCCGTATTGCCGCAGGCAATAGGCCTTTTGGCGTTGCGTATTGGCCTTAAAAAGGCCAATAGCAAGCCGCTCACCGCATCGATTCTCCATCTTAGAGAAACGACAATATTTTAAAGGGAAACCACAAATCCTTTAAGGCCGGTTTTTTTCTGGATATTGGCCTGGAGGGATTCGGCCTGTTCGCGTTTGGCACCGCCATCGATGCGCACGCGGTACCAACCTTGTCCATTGACGGTTTCGGTCATGACGACGGCATGATAGCCCTGGACATTGAGTTGGCGCACGAGGGTTTGAGCATCCGATGCCGTTTTAAAGGATGAAACCTGGATGGCGAATTTCCCGTTGAGTTTGTTCAGGCTATGGCGTTGTTTGGCGCGCAGAGCGGGATTCTGTTCGAGTTCCAGTTCGGAGAGTGCGCGAACCGGGACGGGCTGGTCGAGCAGAGTAAAGAAATCGTAGTGATAGGGCTCGTCAATCTGTGTCTGAAGCGTGGGACGACGCGTCGTGTCTTCGCGGATTGACTGTGCGAGTGTGAGATCGAGAATTCCCGGTTCAGGAAGACGGCCCTTGGCCCAGAACTGAACGACGCCGAAGGCAATGATGCCTGCGCATACGAGTAAGAAAACGATCAAAGGAATCCGCCATGCTCTCAGTTTACCCATCTTCATGAATGCCTGCCTCCCCAGATTTCGACATCAAAACAACGAGGGGCTATATAACCCGGAGTGAGGGGGGAGGCAAATTTGAGAGGTTATTGCAGACCAATGAGGGATTCGGCGGTTTGCCACAGGATTTTTCCGGTATGGGCTTCCTGGATATCCAAACTGGCATAATCACTCATAAATCGCCAGGTGCTGCTGTTTTCGAGAATGTGCCATCCCGAAAAATCGGGGGTAATTAGGGCCATTTGCTGAGTATTCTGGTGGCGGAACGCGAAGACATATCCCTTGGAAATGGCGACCAAATCACCTACGGTCCGGTAGTCGAGACCATTGAGGAGAATCATTTTGCGTTCGAGCGATTTGAGTGATTGCCCGTATGGAATGCGATCGACGCGCATTTGGGCATCATCTCCCTGCCAGATGACTGCAAATTCATTGAGTCCGGCAGCTGCATGAACTTCCTGGGCTGTCGATTGACCAAGGACGAGGGGCTCGTCGGTTTTATCCAGTCGGACTGCTTTGGCAAACCCAGAATCGATCCAGACCAGCAGGGCTTGCTCACCCAAAACGGCAACATCCAGATTTCGAACAGGTTGCCGCATGTTCATGGATATGACGGGTGTCAGCTTGGCACTTTTGGGTTCGAGGGCATCACAACGTATACCCGGTGAGCCGGAAGTCGGCTCGATAGAAGAGCAGACGAGAATGCGGTCATCCGACCAAGGGGCCAGAACGGTATTTGTGACCTCATATTGGGGGGACATCAGGTCAAGTGTACGCTCAAGCTTTGCCTTCTCATCGACAATGGCAAGGCGATTTTTTTTCGTGTCACCGACATAATGTCCTTCACTCAGGGCAAAAACAAATCTGTCCGAAGAAGCAGCCACATCATCGATTCGGCTTCCCGATTGTGTGTCGGACTCATACAGTTTAAGGCGCAGCGGATTATTGGGATTGAGACGCTCGACGATGACGGCATCACCTTCAAAGCAAACGGGAATTTCTGTTTCGGGACATTGTGTTATGTCACGAATGTCAGACTGTATCCCCATGGCAATCCATTTTTCGTTGGCTGCGGTTGCAAATATTTGAGTCGGAAAGCGATTTTCGAGCCGGATAAGCACAGGCCCCGGCTCCCCGGGGGGAGGCGGGAGTTTGGGTGCTTCGGCAATGGCTTCTGCTTCCTGCTCTATGGCATCTTCGCTCGTCGCTGATTTTGTGCCATCTTTCGATCCGCAGGAAACCTGGGCGAGAATGAGCAGGAGGAGTGGGAGAATAAGGAAACGATTGTAGTGCATTTGTATTAATTCGTAATGCGGAATGCGGAATGCGGAATTGAATCTGCAAAACTATAGGTAGAATCTAAAAGATCTTAGTTTTCTTCATGCTATGAAAATAAGCTTGAGAATACTTTGATAATTCCGAATTCCGAATTCCGAATTCCGCATTCGTTTAGTGTCTCTGATTCTTGAGCTGCTCGGAGAACCAGCCGCCCGTGAGTGCATCGAGTGTGGCCGTTAATTCCTGGATTTTGAGATCCTGATCGAGTTTTTTGGCGACATCCGAGGGAGGATTGAGGGTCGCTTCAACCTGGAGTTTGCGGCGTGCAAAATAGGCTTTGGTTACTGCTTTGAGCAGTGAATCGCGCGTTTTGACTGCAGAGTTCATGGTTGAGACAACGCGAATTTGATCTGAGTTGAAAATGATTCCCGAAAGATCCCATTCGGCATGGACGCGGTGCTGCATGGTGTCCGTATTCTGTTTATAATCGGTCAACTTATACTGGGTCCAGCTGGTAGCGACATTATCACTGTAGGTATAGACACCCTGCGGGCGATCGCGATCTTCGTCCTTATAGGTCATTTCATAATAAAACTTTTTGGGGAGTGCTTTGGCACCGCCTGCGCGTCGATAGAGCCCATTAAGACGATCTGAACTCAGGCCGGCATATTCCACAGCAGCGTCCATTGTCGCTTCGACCGTCGGTTCGTGGCTGAATTTGGCCATGACTTCCTGAGGCGTCTGAGCGGATGCCAGGGCCGGAACAGTCAGCAGCATGGCGGCAAAACAAAGAGATATGAAATGTTTCATGTAAATTCTCCCTATAAAGTGATTGTAAAATCACAAGTTCCGAAAAGCTTATTAAGAGGCTGTATGAATTCTTATGGTTGATTATCGCCGGCGTGAATGGCGGTCATGTAATACCCACCTGTCATAAAGTGTAAATTGGCTTCGATCTCCTGCAATCCCAATGTCGTTTTGGCGATTTTTTTATTACTGGCTTTGGAATTAGGTAATTTGGGAAAATCGAGCACGACGGTCATTTGATAGGCTCGACGGCGATTTAAATCCTTTTGTACACTTTTGATGAGGGCTTCGCGTTTCTTCTTGAGATTGTTCATCCGACTCATTGCACTTGCTTCTTCTGTGACGCCTTGAGAAAGTTTTAAATTCCATCTCGCTACGACCTGCAAGTACCATGTGGTTTCGCGTCTAAAGGTGTATTTGTCGGATGTGACATAAGCCAATTGCATATTGGTCACGGTTTGGCGCTGATCGCGTTTTTGCTGCATGTATTCATACTCAACACCCACGAAAGGCAGCAGCCACGACAAGCGGTTTCTCATCCCCCAGCTGTTGTCGAGAATATCTCCAAGATAATGTGCATCCAGCGCTTTCTGGATAACCATGTCATCCGAAGGTTCTTTGGACCACTGTTTATGAAGTGTCTGGTATTCGGGAGTAAATACGAACTGATTGGCGTCCTGAGCGAGCCAAAGCCCCGAAGGAGATGCCATGATCATGAAGGAATAGCCATCGCTCAGTTCGACAAGAGGACCGAGTTCGGTCGCATTCAGCGAGTTATTTTGGGAAATCCAGCCATTGGAACCAAATTGATAGACATGCGAATCTGTGCGCACGGTAAAGGTTCTCAGTGTCGGATCATTAGATATAACCTGCCGAATGGAGGTATCTGAAATCGCATCTGTCGGAATGGCGTTAAAATTGCGTGCATCAGCACTGTAATACAGTGTTGTATTGGTCAAGACGAGCAGGCTGCTGCCACTTCCCGCCACCATGTCAATGACGTATTCGGAAAGATCCCACGGGCCTTCGACAGATTCCCATGTCAAACCGCGATCGGAGGAACGATAGATGCCTTCGGTCGACAAAGCCCAGTAAGTTTGACTGTTGAGATAGATTTCGAATATCCCGCCCGGAATCACATCGTCCAGTTGAGTCCAGTTCTCACCACCATCCCGCGTAATGAGCATGCCACTGGTCAGGCCGACGGCAACGATCTGACCATCCGGCGAAATCGCCATCGACAGAATCTTTAAACCGCCCGGTGCCGGCATAAACGATTGCCAGTTGGCACCTTTATCTACCGAAAAATAAACCATATCCGGCGTAACGGCATACGTTTCGGTCGCCGTCGTTATGAACTGGGATACGGCCGTGGCACGCCCTGCCATCGATGCTGCCGCATTGCGTTCTGCACCGCTGTTCACGTATTTGATAAAGCGTTCAATATAACTGTCAAACTCAGAAACTGCCACGCCAGCTATGAGCTCTGAATCGTTTTGAACTTTGGTCAAATCAGGATCCATATCGAGCTCTAATTCTTTTAAAGCATCGATTTCATTGATATCTTTTGCCTGCAAAAGCTCATCATCTGTTATGTCTTCGAGAATCTCATCGGCATAGTCGGTGTCAAACTGATTTTCGAGTTCCTGACGCAGATATTCCCGAAGGGCTGCGACTTTAGCTGCATCTTTGGCAGGATTGTCTTCTTCGCCGGTTTCACCTTCCCCTTCTGCATCTTCGCTGTCGGCAATTTCATCTTCCGGTGAATCGGAATAATTAAAGCGTTCTTCCCAGTTCGCGCCATTGTCATCGCTGACGGCAATGTAGCCTGGGCCGCCGGCGTACAATACCGACGGGTTGCCGGCATCCACGGCGACGGCAGTTGTTCCCGCGAGCAGAACCTGATCGCCTAAAAATCCCCAAAAATAGTTGCCCAATTCGGCTGTGCTTTTGCCACCAAGGCTAAAGTTAAGCGATGAAGGTGTATCAACTGGCTCCGTGGTTTCCGTCTCTTCGGCTACGGCTTCTTCAGAAGTTTCTTCTTCTGTCGATTGTCCCAAGGCTGGGCTAGCAAAGCCTAAAGTCAACAAAATACCTAAAAAACAGAGAATCTTGCGTTTGTTCATGCCCAGTTCCCATCACTATCTATTGGACGCCTTGACGCGCCGATACATCTAAATTATCAGCATAACTTCATATTCTCAAGGCGTTTTTGTGTATGTTTTGGGTATGATTATGTTTTTTCGGCCTATCGCGCTGCGATACGGCCTTTGTGCGACGCTATCGTCGTTGGCGTGTATTCACACGCCAACCCGATACGCGCCGCATTTTTCCTATTCCAGCACCTCCATGAGGAAACTGAATACATCCGCAAACTGTGCAATGCTCTGGTTGACCATGTCTGCACCGCCGTGCCCCGAGTTCTTCTCGATGCGCAGCAAAACTGGCTTGTCTGAAGTCGTCGCATCCTGAATCGCAGCCGTCATCTTGCGGGCATGCATCGGATCGACGCGGTCATCGCTGTCGGCGCCTAAAAACAAAACATTGGGATATGCGGTCTTTTTCACATTTGAATACGGCGTATAGGCCCGAATATTCTTAAACTCCTCTTCGCTTGCTTCGGCATTGCCATACTCGCTGATCCATGTTCTGCCCGAACCATACAGATGGTAACGCAGCATATCCAGGAGTGGCACGGCACATACGATGGCTCCATACAAATCGGGACGCTGAGTCATTGCAGCCCCTGTCAAAAGGCCGCCATTCGAACCGCCATAAGCCGCCAGAGACGACGAACGCGTGTATTTGTTGGCAATCAGGTGCTCGGCCACCGCATAGTAATCATCAAAAACATTTTGCTTCTTAAAGCCCATGCCGTTCTGGTGCCAGGTTTCGCCATATTCCGATCCACCGCGAAGATTCGATCGGACATAAATGCCGCCCTGTTCAAGCCAGGCATAAAATGTTGCGCTGAACGTCGGCGTAATCGCCACATTAAATCCGCCATACCCGTAAATAATCGTTTTGGCCGTACCATCGAGCTTGGTGTCTTTATGGCGCAGGACGAACATCGGGATTTTGGTTCCGTCTTTTGAGGTCGCAAACAGCTGCTCGCTAATGATATCTTCGGTATGAGCACTTGTTTTGACTTCGGCCCAGGGACTCATTTCGAGCGTTTTGGGATCGAGCTTGTAAATATTGTGGGGAATTTTATAGGACGTAAAGCCAAAATAAAGAGATTCCGATTCAGGACGGCCACTCAGACCGCTGATCGTCCCTTTGTCAGGTAATTCAATGGATTGAAGCCACTTTCCATTCAGGTCATAGACATCCAGCTGATTGACGACATCCTTAATTGTCACGACAAAGAGTTTGTCCTGTACAATGCTAAAATTCTCAATGACGCGGTCTTCAAATTCGGGAATCAGCGTCTGCCAGGCACTTTCGGAAAGATCGGGTTTATCGGCAGACATATCGATTTTTACCATGCGGAAACGGGAAGCACTGTCATTCGTCAGAATGTACGCCGTATTGTTGTAAATAACATTATAATAGAGCGTATCTTTTTTGGTCGGCAGTTCGAACCATTCGCCATCGGAATTGGCGCGTTTGAACTTGATCTTTGTGCCGTTCCAGCCTTCCTCGATGGTGTAGTCGAGCCATTCGCCGTCGCTTGAAATCCCAATTTGGTGGAATTTGGTCGGGTCTTTGAGCGGCTCGATGATGATTTTGTCTTCGCTCACTGGCGTTCCGACTTTATGATAGCGAATGTCAGTCATGCCCGGGCGCATATCGACGGGAATTTCGGGATCGAGCGGAAAATACGTGTAATAAAACCCACTGTTGTCCTTGCTCCATGCGGGATAGGCATAGCGAGCGCCTTCGATTTTGTCGCTCAGTATCTCGCCGGTTTCGACATTCATGATGTAGAGCGTGGCCTGATCGGCATTATTCTCCTTGAGCCGGTAGGCCATGAGTGAACCGTCATGCGAAGCGCTGGACCCGCCAAATGAGATGGAGCCATCGTCCGAGAGCTTATTGGGATCGATGAGAACGCGCGGTGCTGCATCGGGGTTGCTTAAATCGCGCACATAATAGGTGCTTTTTTCATCTTTGGGGCCGCGCTCGGAATAAAACATCCATTTGTTTTTGACGTTGGGTATGGAAATACTCGCCACATAAAGGAGTTCCGACAGTCTTTTTTCGAACTGGGCTCTCGTCGGCATTTGGGCAAGATAATCCCGTGCTCGCGTATCCTGAGCTTTCATCCAGGCTTTGACGCCTTCCTGCGAGGCATCTTCGAGCCAGCGGTAAGGATCGGGCACTTTTTCGCCCCAGAGTTCCATCACATCATCTCCCGGATGATTGTCGGGCGCAGGAGCCAGGGTCATTTTCGCAGGCTGGGGGGTGGCCTGTGTTTGTGCGGCATTCTCGGGTGCAGGCTGATTTCCGGCGCACGAAATGAGCAGGAGGGAAGATAAGATCATCGCAAAAATCCTGTATCTGGGCATGGGAGTTCTCCAAAAAAATCGCGTGGCGTATGCGTTTACGCATAGCCGCGCAGCGCAAGGCGTATTGGCGCAGCCAATAGCCGCGCCTATCCATATTATTCCAATACATACATCAGGAAACTGTAAATATCCGCATAATATTCGATCATTGAATGTATCGAATCTGCGCCACCATGTCCCGCGTTCTTCTCGATTCGCAATAAAACCGGCTTATCCGAAGTCGTTGCATCCTGAATAGCGGCCGTCATTTTTCGGGCATGCAGTGGATTGACGCGATCATCACTGTCTCCAGTCAAAAAGACAACACTGGGATAGGCGATCTTTTTGACATTGTGATACGGCGAATAGGCTCGTAAATACTGATATTCTTTTTCGCTTGTATCAGCATAACCATACTCGTCTCGTCCTCCACCGCCAAACAATTGATATCGCAGCATGTCCAGTAAGGGCGCTTCACTCAGTATAACGCCATACAAATCGGGACGCTGGGTCAAGGCTACTCCCGTCAGCAAACCTCCGTTCGAACTGCCATAAGCCGCGATGGACGAAGGACGCGTATATTGGTTGGCAATCAGATATTCGGTGACGGCATAGAAATCGTCAAAAGTATTCTGCTTCTTTAACTCCATGCCTTCCTCACGCCATTTTTTGCCATACTCGCCACCGCCGCGAAGGATCGAATGTACATAGATTCCGCCCTGCTCCAGCCAGGCAAAAACAGGCAGATGAATAAACGGCCTTTCAACCACATTAAAACCGCCATACCCATAAATAATGGTTTTAGCTGTGCCATCGAGCCTGGTGTTTTTATGTCTCAGGACGAACAGCGGGACTCTTGTCCCGTCTTTCGAAGTTGCAAACAACTGCTCGACAACAATATCTTCGGGATGGGCATCCGTTTTGGTTTCAGTCCATAGGCTCATGTCGAGCGATTTGGGATCTATTTTGTAAATCTTTTTGAAGACTGTAAAGGAAGTATACGTCAGGTAAAGAACATCCGAATCGGGATCACCGCTCAAATCGGCAATCGTTCCCATGTCGGGCAATTCAATGGATTTAAGCCATTTCCCGTTCAAGTCATAGACATCCAGATAACTGATAGTATCCTTGAGGGTGGCGACAAACAGCTTGTCTTGTACGATTTCAAAGTTTTCGATGGTACGATCCTCAAATTCGGGAACGACTGTTTGCCAGGCACTTTCGGAGAGATCCGGCTTTTCTGCTGATAAATCGATTTTATCAATGCGATAGCGTGGTGTATTGTCAAATGCCTTGATGTAGATCGCATTATGAGTGATAGAGACGGATTCGTCATAATAGTCACTTTTGTCGCCCGGTAGAGTGAACCATTCTCCTTCCGAATCTGTGCGTCGAAGTCTGAGCTTATTCCGTAGCCACTGGCCGTCACTTGAAATACTGATCAAGTGTGATTCCGGTGGTTCGATGATGATCTTGTCATCGCTTCCTGGTGTTCCGATTTTGTGGAAACGAACGTCGGTATTATTTGTTCGCAGATTTGCAGGATTATTGGGATCCTGTTTTAGACCGGTATAATAAAAACCACTGCCATCCTTGAGCCATGCGGGGTTTGCCCAATTAGCATTTTCGATGGTGTCGCTTAAGGTTTCGCCGGTTTCGACGTACATGATGTACATCGTGGCCTTGTCGGAATTATTAGGGTTGAGCTTATAAGCGAGTAGTTTTCCGTCGGGAGAAGGAAAAACTCTGCCAAATGAGAGGTCGTTTGGCAGCTCGTTGGGATCCATCAATAGTCTTGGAGGGTTGTCGGGGTTACTTGTGTCGCGCACATACAGTTTGAATCTTTCATCCTTTGGCCCTCGTTCATAGTAAAATGCATATTTGCCTTTGATGATGGGGGAGGAAATGTTTGGCAAATACAGGAGTTCCGACATTCTTTTCTCGAACAGGGCTCTCGTCGGCATTTGGTCCAGATATTCCCGAGTGCGCGTATCCTGGGCTTTCATCCAGGCCTGCACTCCCTCTTGTGAAGCATCCTCAAGCCAGCGGTAAGGATCGGGCACTTTTTCGCCCCAGAGTTCCATGACTTCATCCCCTGGGTGATTGTCGGGCGCAGGGGCCGGGACGATTTTGGAAGGCTGAGGTTTGGCCTGCGTTTGCGCGGCATTCTCGGGCGCTGGCTGATTTCCTGCGCATGAAATAAGCATGAGGGATGATAGAATCATGGCGAAAATCCTATATTTGGGCATGAAGAACCTCCAAATAAAAAAAGCGCGGCGTATGCGTGTAGAGACTTTTTTGTCTCTATCACGCATAGCCGCGCTGCGCAAGGCGTATTGGCGCAGCCAATAGCCGCGCTAAAATAATTAGGAATGCGCAATGCGAGAGTAAATTCGGAATGCGGAATGCGGAATGCGGAATTGAATGACAAATACAAAACTCAGTTTTTCCATATGATCAAAACGCGTCAGCGTTTTCCTTCATTCCGCATTCCGCATTCCGCATTCCGAATTTAGATCTGCGCGACAAACTGTACTTTTCAGTACGATCCCGCCTGCCAAAATAACCCGAGAAGG
>JAGACY010000147.1 GCA_017613855.1 Pseudomonadota bacterium | reverse complement strand
TAAAACGCCGATTGTTTCGCCAGAGATGGTCGACATGACGATGGGGGATCGATTTACGCATGCCGTGTCTTCGTCCATCACCATGACGGTTAAAGCCTCGTCGCTGCTCGTCGTTTATGTGGTGCGCATGTTTCAGGGGCGCGTTTCGACCAAGTCCCTCGGCGGTCCCATCATGATTGGGCACATGGCTTCCAAAGCCGGCGAAGAAGGGCTCGACATGTTTTTGCGGATGCTGGCGGTGATTTCGATCAACTTGGGCATTCTCAATCTCATTCCTTTTATTCCACTCCTCGACGGCGGCAAACTCACGATTTTGCTGGTCGAAGCCATCAAACGCGGGCCGCTTTCGATGCGCACGCGCCAAATCATTGCCTATATTGGCCTTGCCATGGTGGCTTTGCTCATCATGCTCGCTTTTAAAAATGATATCGAACGCATGTGGAATTTGTTTTTCTCGTAGGTCACAATGCTTACTCCTGATTCACTGATACTCGCTCTTGATACCTCCACGCCCGTGCAATCCCTTGCAATTACACGTGGCAAGACCATTCTATTTGAAGCATTCTCGCGTTCGCAGAACAAGGAAGGCCCGGGATTGCTTTCGCTCGTCGATGATGCACTTCGTCACTGTGAGCTCAAAATTGCCGATATCGAGCGATTTGTCGTCTCGCGCGGTCCCGGAGCATTTACGGGGCTTCGTGTTTCAATGGCGATGCTCAAATCGCTGGCTTTGACGCTCGATAAACCGCTCTATGCCGCTTCATCACTCGATGCCATTGCGCGCGATGCCTTGCCTGCAAACATCATCACAGCTGCATGTATCGATGCCAGGCGTGGCGAGCTTTATGTCGCATTCTATCGATATGAAAGTGGGATTCAGAAACTATCGGATGAGTTGCTGTTAAAACCAGCCGATTTCATTGAATACATCGATCATGCCTTTCCGGGGCAGACGATAAGCTGTGTCGGGCCGGCATTTCCGACTTATACACAAAAGCTGCAGTCGCTCTGCGACCGTCTCATCATTCGCAACAGCAATCCCCGTGCGGCAATGCTTGCACACATCATTCTCGAGCAATTTCCTGATAGCTTGCCCGATGTTCCGCTCGAAGCCCTTGAGCCCAAGTATATTCGCATGGATGACTTCGAGGTGCCCAAACCCTTCGATTTTACTCAGCCTCAATATCGGCATGATGGGTAGATGCGCCGCCTATTTGCCTTTGGCAAATACGGCTTGCGCGCACGCCTTTGCCTTCGGCATACGGCGTGCAATTTTCGATATGCAGTGAGCAGTGAGCAGTGAGCAATTTTGATGAAATTCGTAATTCGTAATTCGTAATTATTCAGGCATTCTCTAGGTAATTTCTAAAGAATAGAGACATTTTAGCTTCAGAGGTTCATTTGAGTCTTTGCAAATTAAATTACGCATTACGCATTACGCATTACGCATTAGAACGCCACTCCCACTTAACTTCAGACTTTCCCTTTAGTTTTGTACATTCAATTACGCATTCCGCATTCCGCATTCCGAATTATGCTCAATACACTCATCGAAACCATTCAGAATACATTCAATTCTCCCAATACCGATTTAACGCCTGCGCATGAATCATTCTCGAAGTTTTTGGAACTTCTTGAATCCGGTCAGGTTCGTCCGGCCAGTCCTGGTTCCGACGGCGTCTGGGCGTGTGATCTTCGTGTAAAACAACTGATCCTGTATGGCTTTAAACTCGGATATCTCGAAGCCCATCAACAGGGGGATTTCCAATTCTGTGATAAACATAACCTATGGCCTTCGATGCAAAATCTCGTGGATCGCCGCATCCGCATAGTTCCCGGCGGAACGACGGTTCGACGCGGTGCCTGCATTCGATCTGGTGTGACACTGATGCCACCGGCTTATGTCAATATCGGGGCTTATATTGACGAGGGCACGATGATCGATTCTCATGCACTGGTGGGGTCTTGTGCTCAGGTTGGAAAGCATTGCCATATCTCGGCAGCGGCTCAGATCGGCGGGGTTATCGAACCCGTTGGTGCGCTTCCTGTCATCATCGAAGATGATGCATTTGTCGGCGGCAATTGCGGGATTTATGAGGGGGCGCACATCCACAAAGGTGCCGTATTGGCCGCAGGAACCATTCTGACCAAATCTACTCCTGTATTCGATTTGGTGGCACAGACGATTATCCGGCCTGTCGAAGGTGTGCTGCATATTCCCGAAAATGCCGTTGTCATCCCCGGATCGCGCTCGCTTAAATCGGACTTTGCCCGTGAAAATGGGCTTTCCGCCTATGCACCGCTCATCATTAAATATCGCGATGATAAGACGGATGATGCGCTTACCCTCGAGGAATGGCTGCGCTGAGCTCATGACTCGAAAAATGCGTAATTCGTAATTCGTAATTCGTAATTATTCAGGCATTCTCAATGTTTCCTCTAAAGAGTTGGAGTTGATTTTAGCTTTAGAGTGATATTTGGGTTCCGCAAATTCAATTCCGCATTCCGCATTCCGCATTCCGCATTAAAAAATGCCTGCGCTATTGGATTTCATCATTCGATTGTGCTATGATACGAAATCGGCATAAAGGATTATTGAATGCCATTATTCAGTTGGTTGTGGTTTGGTGCGGGGATAATAATGAAAAAAGGCATTCTTGCAATAAGCTTCATACTTTGCGGTGCGTTGGGGCTAACTGCTTGTTCGACGGGGGAATACAACGACCTTGAGTGTGATCCCTCCGAATATCAGGCACAATGTCTCGGACCAAATTCCTATATGTATTGCAAGGCAGGCCAGTTGATTTCTGTCATCTGCGGCGGGCAGAGAGTATGCAAAGCCGACGGAAATGCCGTTGCCTGCAAAGATCCTGTCGAACCGAGTCATGAGAGTTCGGTGGTGAAAGAATAAGCAATGTTATTCGGTTGACATTTTTTTCAGTCATTTTTTTGAGCATAACAAAAAGCCCTTTGGCTGTTTGCCAAAGGGCTTTTTGTTTATCGGTAAA
The DNA here is from genome assembly GCA_017613855.1 of Pseudomonadota bacterium. The sequence goes on along the minus strand of JAGACY010000147.1, from coordinate 2,763 downwards.
GATGTGAATTATAGCGCTTCACAGCTGCCGTCTTCTTTGCAGGAACCTGATTCACAGTTCTTTACCTGTACGTCTACAAACATATAATATTTTCCATCGTGAGCCTTGGTACATTTGGAAACGTGCAGCCTATCGGTATTATCATCAAATTCTTCACACGTATTTTTTACGTCACCCTCTGTACAACCTTCATTCGTGGCACAATAGGCATCTTTCGGATCTGATGCATAAGTACAGAGTGAACATTTTATTGCAGCAATTTTGTTAAAGTAATTGCAATACTGTAAATTATTGCCTGAGCAGATATATCCATATTCGGATTTATCGCAGTCTTTTCCCGTATCATCGGTAATGACCTCGGGCTTCTGATTGATACATTCACCTTTATCGCAGCCATTATCGCAGCGCGTGATGGACGAATCATCGGACTCATCGTAGTACATGGCGAGTTTGCCATCCTCAAATTTTGTGCAGACTGCTTTCGCTGAATACGGCTCAATCTGGTTTTGACCACATACTTTGCCGGTTTCTTTCTCTTTGGTGCAGGCTTCCAGGCAGAAAGCATTCTTGCCATCCATAACCTCGCATACTTTATCACCACAGCTCGATTCTTCATCGACCTGGTAGTGACCTGATACACAGTAGTATGGAATATTGTTGTCACACGCATCAATGGTGCAGTCGCCGCCTTTCACTGGTTTTGTCGGTTTGTCGTCTTTAGGTTTGCAAGTATTGTCTTTGCAAATCTCATTGTTTCCGCATGCCTGTGCTTCAATCTTGCCCGCATTGCACACATTTTTGCTGGTTTCAGAGGCACATTGCAATGCACTGTCATCCGTGCATTCCGGTTTATCATCCCCCTTGGGTTTGCATGTATTGTTCTCGCAAATCTCATTGTCTCCGCATGCCTGTGCTTCAATCTTGCCAGCATTGCACACATTTTTGCTTGTCTCAGAGGCACATTGCAATGCGCTGTCATCCGTGCATTCAGGGGTGTCATCACCCTTGGGTTTGCATGTATTGTTTTCGCAAATCTCATTGTCACCGCATGCCTGTGCTTCAATCTTGCCCGCATTGCACACATTTTTGCTGGTTTCAGAGGCACATTGCAATGCGCTGTCATCCGTGCATTCAGGGGTGTCATCACCCTTGGCTTTGCATGTATTGTTTTCGCAAACTTCATTGTCACCGCATGCCTGTGCTTCAATCTTGCCCTGATTGCATACATTCTTGCTGGTCTCAGAGGCACATGTCAATGCACTGTCATCCGTACATTCCGTGGTGTCGTCACTCTTGGCTTTGCATGTATTGTCCTCGCAAATCTCGTTTTCCCCGCATGCCACGGCTTCAATTTTGCCCGCATTGCACACATTTTTGCTGGTTTCGGAGGCACAGGTCAGTTGGCTGCTTTCTGTACACGCAGAAGTATCCGTAGGATTAGTGTCCTTGGATGAATCTTTGTTGTCATCCGAACAGGCCGCAAATCCAAGAGAAGCTGCAAATATCGCAATCGTAAGTATTGTGTTTTTCTTCATCGTTATATCCTTGTTACAATTAATGTGGTTGTGGGTGATAAAAACACCCACATGGTTTTAACATAGCGATTATCCAATCAAATGAAAATAGCGAATATGTTGTTTTTAAGTATCTCTAACAAGATAGCTCGGATCCCGCGAATAAACCGCTCGCTCATAAAAATGTATGGCTCTGTTGTACGAATGTGGAGATTTTGGCGATTGGAATTCTCATTCGAGCTTATAGCTTGTAGCTTTTAGCTTATAGAAGTTTCATTCTCTTAGAGGCAAAAACATGATTCCCAGTAAAATGAGTTCTCAGCTATAAGCTATAAGCTATGAGCTACAAGCTCAGTTCATATCCACGTTGTTTTAACAGAATCAAATGTGTGATGTGGTATAATGTCTTACATTTGTTCGCGTCGATTCACGTGCGCTCACACCATTGAAAAGACCATGCTGACCCTATCCTTAAATATGTTTCTGACAGCAGCCCTGGCGGTTGTCGTGCTCTATATCGGATCCTGGCTTAAAAAGCGCATCCGCTTCCTCAATACTTTCTGCATACCCTCGCCAGTTGTCGGAGGTCTGCTGTTTTCCATTATTTCGTGCATCCTGCACGCAGTCGGATTGCTCGAACTCACTTTCGACGAAACGCTCAAAACCGTATGCATGGTGCTGTTCTTCACATCCGTGGGATTTCAGGCAAATCTCAAGGTTCTCAAAAGCGGCGGCATCGCGCTGCTGCTGTTTCTTGGATGCGTCTGCGGACTCATCGTGGTCCAGAATCTGACATCATTCGGGCTCTCACAGGTGCTCGGCGTGAGTCCATTGGTGGGCATGAGCACGGGCTCCATCGCCATGACGGGCGGACACGGCACCGCGGGCGCATTCGGTCCCGTCCTCGAAAACATGGGCCTCGAAGGCGCAACGACATTGTGTACGGCAGCCGCGACCTTTGGCCTCGTCGCAGGCTCTCTCATGGGCGGCCCCGTCGGTCGCAGGCTCATCCATAAACACAGCCTCAAACCCAAAGAAACCGAAGACGAACAGGAAGAATCCGTCCTCGCCGAAGATATCGCCAAACACAAGCGCTCGGTAAAAGGCTATGCCCCGGCCGCTGATCAGCTGTTCATCGCAATGGGCATCGGCTCCATCCTCTCCGAACTTCTGACCAAAGCCGGTCTGAGTATCCCTCTGTACATCGGTCCGATGCTCATTGCCGCCGCCATGCGCAACATCGGCGAAT
>JAGACY010000146.1 GCA_017613855.1 Pseudomonadota bacterium | reverse complement strand
TGGCCTATAAATAGAATCGGTAATCCGATTATCCGCATATTCAAAGCTCTTGTTCTTTTTAATATCCATCAAGACGTTACTACAAAACTTAATTCTTGTAGAATCCATTTCAGGGGTTTTAATGGCTCCAGATGCTAGTAATTCTCTTTGCTGATTATAATAGTTAGTAGTCTGAGACATGTTTTGCCTGACCGATTCTATTGAAAACCCATAACACCAAACATCGCGATTGGTATTTATCCCAAGGGAATACAAATCACAAAACACTTTATTACTTTCACCATCTTTATCTTTCTTATCCCCCATTCGTGGATAGGTATCATAATTGCCCCCGACACGCTTATTGAGCCAATCCCCATGTTCGTCTGGAATAATCTCAGTCCAGTTAAACGCTTTTGAAAGTATAGATGGATTGTCCGTGAGTATTTTGAGTTTATCATCTCGGGAAAGATAATCACCGATATTATGATAATAAACATGGGCGTGGTGGTAGCTCGGGGCGTTGCGGGGGATCGCCGCAGAGGGGGTAGCGGCGTATTTCGCTTGCGAAATAGCCGCGCAGGGGGAAACTTCCCCCTCATCATGCTTCACCAAAAATGTCATACAGACACCTACTAAGATATTGAATACATTCCCACCTGCTTTTGCACATCCTTCCTTATCTTTCCCACGTGTACCACCTTGTAGATCTAAGACGTAAATAGAATCAAACTCTTCGCATAATGATTTTCTGAAACCAGCCATTGTGTTTGCATCTAACCATTTTCCATTTGTAATAAATCCAATCACACCGCCATTTGGATTATTTGCAATACGGTCAGAAGCCCACCTAAATGCACGGATATATGGATCATACATAGAATTGTTATTTACAGCGCCCGATAGATATGATTCTGCAATACGATTATCCAGTTTCGGATATTTCAAATTTTGATTATCATCATTCGCATTTTTCTGCATCCGCGAATAAGGCGGATTGCCGATAATGACCTGAATCGGGGCTTTGCACTGGCGTTCAATTTGTTCGGTGTTTTCCTTAAAGAGTTCGTCAATCGTGCGCTGGCCGCGTTCGTAGAGTTCAAACGTATCGGTCAGGCAGATGTTGTCGTAATTGATATATTTATCGCTGGAGTGCAGGCTGTGAAATACCGTTTCTATGTTGACATCGGCGACGTAATAGGCGAGCAGGACGATTTCGTTGCAGTGGAGTTCCTTGAGGTATTTGCGTTTGAGGTCTTTGTCTTTGATGATGCCTGATTGTAATAATCGCGTGATGAATGTGCCAGTGCCGACAAAGGGGTCGAGGATGTGGACGTTTTCATCCGATAACGAACGACCAAACTCCTTTTGCATAAGGGCTTCGACGCTGTGGATGATGAAATCGACGCATTGCACAGGGGTATATACAATGCCGAGGCGTTGTACGGTTTTGGGAAAAGCAACGGCAAAGAAGCGATTGTACAATTCTTTGATGAGTTGCTGGCGCGCGGCGGGATTTTTGAGGTCGCCAATTTGGTTACGGATGCTCGCATAGAAGGAATTGAGGATGGTTGTATCTTTTCCGAGTCCATGATCTTGGAGTTTTTTGACCATGCGAGCGAGTGTTTTGCTGACTGCGTTGTTATCATTGAAATGATAATCGGCAAAAAGGGCGTCGAATATGGGGCCGACAATGATGTGCTGACCGAGCATTTCTGCGGCTTGCTCTGCATTGATACTATTATTGATATTCTTTTGCAGTCCTTTGAGGTAGCGGTCGAATGCCTTTTGTACGTCGGGATTGCGCTCGATAATATCATTCATGTGCGCGATGATGTCGAGGGCGACTTTGCCGACATCGGAGGCCCAGCCTTCCCAATAGTTTCGGGTGCCGACCTTGTCCACGAGTTTGGCGAATATCTTTTGCTGGTCGGGTTCAAAGAGTTCGAGCTGACGGGCAATGCGCACTTTGGCCTTTTGTTCATCGCTCATTTGCAGATCGTCGCCGTTGTCTTCGACTGGATTTCTTTGGTTGCCAGTCGTACCGACGATGAATTTGCCAGAATTGGGATCATACGTGCCAGGTTTGACCTTGAAATCCGCAGAATTGGCCATATTCAGGCGAATCGCGTTGACCTGCGCATTGAAGTTTTCATCGTGTGAACGAAGGGCACAAAGGACGCTCCAAACCTCTTTGAATCGCTCGCTTTCTTCAAGGGCTTCGTTGATATTCTCGCCGGGACGCAATGCGACGGGCAGAATGATATAACCGTACTTTTTGCCGCCTTCCTCGCCACGCCTAAAGTTACGCATCACACGACCGACCGATTGTACAATGTCGATTTGGGATTTCTTGGGAGCCATGAATACGACGGCATCGAGTGCGGGCACGTCCACGCCTTCGGAGAGACAACGGACGTTCGAAACGACGCGGCAGACATTGGGACTGGCAGTGCCATCATCACCGGCGAGCCATGACAGAATCGCATTGCGTTCACTGGTGTTCATTGAGCCATCGACGTGTTTGGCTTCGATGGAAATGTACTTGAGGCGTTCTTCGGCAGATTCTTTGGATTTGAGGTACAGCTTGGAGACTTCGGGGAACATCGCTTCGATGTTCTTGGACGAACCAAGGTCGGTAATATCGCCGATCTTCGTGGCGAATAAGAGAGCGCGGGTGCATGGCTTAGGATCTTCGGCAAGCGTGCGGCCACCATCGCCTACGAGTTGCTTGGAAAGACCGTGAATCGCACCGACAAGGCGCGTAGCTGTGGGCAAATCCAGCAGTTTGTCATCACGTTCGAATCCTGAGACCACTTTTTCGGGCAAATCCTTGGGATCGACCGTGAGAATGATGACTTTGTAATCGCTCAGGCATCCGAGGTTTACAGCCTGACCAAACGAAATGCGGGCGATTTCCTCGCCGTAGGTATCGACATCATCCATCGAGCAAACAACGGCATCCGTGGTGAGCTTCTTCGCATCGGCTTTGGCATTGACCGTGTAAATGCGCGGAGTTGCTGTCATGTACAGACGTTTTTTGGCCTGAATGAAGTCGTTGTCGTGGACTTTCATAAAACTGGATTCGAGTCCTTCTTTGGCCGCGCCTGTGGTTCGATGCGCTTCGTCGCAGATAATCATGTCGAAGACGCCGAAATCGCCATCCGTCTCGCTTAAAACCGCTTGTTGTGCATCCGCGACGACCTGCAATGACTGATAAGTCGTAAAGACCACCGACATGCCTTCGCGATGCATTTGGCGTGCAGCGAGTATGCGTTCTTTGACTGATGTGACCGAGGTCGTTGCCGGGAGCGGTGAGTCGATGGATGCTTCATCCGTCGTGTCGAGTTCGCCTGTACTCTTTGCTTTGGCTTTCTTTTCGAGTGCACGGTTATCGGAACAAACACCAATGGCGAACAATGGCGCAGGATGGCTGTCGCTTACGTCGTGAACGGCATTTTCTGCCCATGACTGGTATGTCTGACCGAGTAAGGCGATGGACGGGACGCAGTACAGGATTAGAGTTCCTTTGGTGCCTGCCACGGCTTCGGCAATTCGCTGAGAGGTGAGCGTCTTTCCCGTGCCACATGCCATAATGACCTTGCCACGGTCGTTGTTCTTAAAGTGCGCCTCTGCCTTGTGTACGACTTCTTTCTGGTAGTCACGGAGCTTTTTGGGGGCGATGTGCGCATCATTCCCATTGACGATGGCATCCCAATCGACGTTTGAGCTCGCTAAAACACTCATGCTCAGACGGGTGAAGTTCTCGCGTCCGTGGACGTATGTTTCGGCATTTTTGCCCCATACGGCATCCGTATCGACCCAAACAAATCGGTCAAAGGTGTGCGGCTTGCGGTCAATCGTGAACTTCCATCCCTGATGCCCGAGGAAATGCGCCACTTTGTCTTCATCAATGCGAGAACTCTTATTGTAGAACTTGCACTGCACAGCCCAAAACTCGCCATCGGCCATCTCAAGCACGAGGTCGATCCCCAAATCATTGCCTTCTTTCTCGACCGCTTTGGCGAAATCCAACCAAAGCCATCCGCGTTTTACCTCATAGAGCGGCGTTGCCAGAAACCATCGCAGGATTAAGACCTCAAAACGAGTACCTGCCTGTTTGGCGTTGATAGATGTGGTGCGAATGTTCTGGATGATTTCGTGAAATGACTGCATCATTTTGTTCCTCTGGTCATGCAGGCGGTGATTTTCGCCATAGCATAATAGATTATCACAGAACAGCACTTTCCGAAACAGAAACCCAATGAAGCAATCAATCATGAGTTTACTCGCTTCCATGATCTCAGAATAGCATAATCGACCAAGAGATGACAGATTGGTAAGTGTTGATTGTCAAAACAGGCATGAATAAGAATTCCCAATGCAGCTAAAACATATTGCGATTTTAAAACACAACGATAAAAAATTTCGAAACAAACTTGACAATTCGGTAAGTTTATATAAATTACACCATAACCGTGAGAGCTTATGGTAGCTTAACGGCAAAAAACAATCATCGGAGCGAGATAATGGGTGACACATTTGCAGAAAATTTAAGAGAGAGGCTTAGAGCCTTAAATATGTCGCAGAGAGAATTCGCTGACCAGTTAGGTGTTACTGAAGCGACGGTTTCGAGGTATTTAAAAGGAGAAAGGAAACCCAGTTTGAATGTGATCGGCAAAATTGCCAAAATACTGGACACAACTCCAGATTTTTTACTTGATCCCGAAACAACAAATGCAGACAATACAGTTGCAAACATTAAAAATCTAATTGCTCGTAATGCCCAAAATATGACGCAAGATGATAAAATACAACTCATAAGGATGCTAACGGAAGAAAAATGAAGGATTATTTGTACTCATACGAATACGATTATATCACGATTCTTGCCAACAAAGTTATCCATAGGTATGTCAAGTCTTATCCACTGGATATGAATGTTGTGATGGATAGCATTAAAAGTATCATTTTTAAAACATATTCTTGTGCTGACATTGAATTTCGAAAGAAGAGTTTAAAAATGTCAGACACAGCCTATTCTTATCAAGCACTTGATAAAAGAGTGGTTGTGTATAACGACTATGTTCCGCAAAACTGTCAGACATTCAGCATTTTGCATGAGCTTGGACATCTGGGACAGGATCATTTTACAAAAAGAGATTT